>JAJFUI010000264.1 GCA_021372555.1 Planctomycetaceae bacterium
CGAGCCGCTCGCGGCCTTACAGCCAAAAAACTCCGTCAAACGCTTGCGGTCTCGCAAACTCGGTAGGCAAAGTTGGGCGGCGAGCAGGCCGGGAAACGGGTCTAATTTCCCGGCCTCTTCGAAGGGTACTTCATCGTGACAAGCGCGTCAAAAAATTTCCTAACGAATAAGCAGCAGAACCCCTACGACCCGCGCAACCGGACGGCGACTTTTCTCGCGAAAACGATCACCTACCAGTTTTCCGCATGGAGAACTTGAGAAAACACTGCCGCATGAGGCCGGCGGCTCCGAAGAATCCGCGAATGCGGCCCCCGGACGACCGATAGCGCCGGCATAGACTGAACCGGGCGGATGGCAGCTTGGATAGGCGGTTACCCCGATGGCCGCATCGGAGACGGGAGAAGCTCCGCGGCCAAGCACACCGCCAGGGCGGAAGCCTTGCCCTGCCGGCGCCCTCCGCTGCCAAGACTCCGCGGGACGCGCTTTGCCTCGCCGGAGCTCGCTGCGTCAGGCAACGACCTTGAACACCTGATCGTGTTCCCTCGCGTGGTCCTTGACGCGAAGGCCCACGGACTGGCCAGGAAGGGCTTCGGCGACCACTTTGTTGTCGATTTGCATCGAGTCGATCTGCTGGGTGAAATCGCTCGTGTGCCCTTTGACGTGAATGGTATCGCCGACGTGCAGCGCGTCCTGCGTTACGTTGATCGCCATCACGCCGATGTGGCTGAAGTAGTGCGTCACCTTGCCAATTTGAACCTCCGCCATGGCGATGCCCTCCCTAGTACGTGGAAAGGATGTCTAGCCTGTCGGAACCCTGAGCCGGTCGTCGCGGCATTATACCGCCGCAGGGCCGGAGGGGCTAGCTCGCGGCAACCAGACCGCTCGCTCCTTCCCTTCGTGACTGCCGGCGATTACACTGGGCTTATGTTCATTGATGAAGTGGAAATCCAGGTGGCGGCGGGAAAAGGGGGCGACGGCTGCGTCAGCTTTCGCCGCGAAAAGTATATCCCACGTGGCGGCCCGGACGGCGGCGACGGTGGCGATGGCGGCAGCGTGATCCTGGTGGCCCGCGAGGGCGTCGACAGCCTCTCGCCGTTGACCCAGCGGTACCTCTGGAAAGCCGAGGACGGGCAGCGCGGCGGATCGGCAAACTGCCACGGCCGCTCGGCCGGCGATCTGACGATCTTGGTCCCGCCCGGGACCGTGGTCATCGATGCGGTGCACGGCCACGTGCTGAAGGACCTGTCGCCGGCCGGCGAGCAGGTCGTGGCGGCAATGGGCGGCAAGGGCGGCAAGGGAAATATCCGCTTCAAGTCGGCCGTCAATCGCGCCCCGCGGCAGTTCACGCCCGGCGACCCCGGCGAAATCCGAAAACTTCGCCTCGAACTGAAGGTAATCGCCGACGTCGGGCTGGTTGGCAAGCCGAACGCGGGCAAAAGCACCCTGTTGAGCCGCTTGTCCCGTGCCCGGCCAGAGATTGCACCCTATCCGTTCACGACTAAGCACCCGAACCTCGGCCGCGTGCAAATTGACTACGATCGATCGTTCATCATGGCCGACATCCCCGGCCTGATCGAAGGAGCCTCGGAAGGGGCCGGCCTGGGACACGAGTTCCTCCGGCACATTCAGCGGGCGGGTATCCTCGTCCACCTCGTCGAACCAGATCCGACCGATGGCACCGAGCCGATGGCCAACTACCGCGCCATCCGCGCGGAGTTGGAAACCTACGACACCCAACTGGGTACGCGGCCCGAGATTGTCGTCGTCACCAAGTCGGATTTGCCACAAGCCAAGGAACTGAGGGATCGTCTGGCCGAGTCGCTCGGCAGTGAGGTCCTGCTGATTTCCGCCGTCACCGGCCAAGGATTGAACGAATTGGTCGGCCGCATCGCTCAGACGCTGCAAGGAGAACCAGCGCCGTGGTAAGCGGACCGCTCGTTGCCGTGGATGTGGGCAACGCCCGGATCAAACTCGGGCTGTTCGACCGTGACGACGCGGCAGCGATCCCGGAACCGCTCGGAGTGCTGCCGTTGCTCGGCGACGCGCCGGCGCTCGAACAAATCGTTCCTTGGCTAGCGGCCACAAGCAAACACCCTGCACGCGAACAAGCATGCCGCCGCTGGATTATCGCCAGCGTCAATCGACCGGCGACGTCGCGGCTGATCGAGTGGCTCCGCGACCATCGGCCGGCGGACCGCATCACCTTGCTCGCCTGCGGTGACTTGCCACTGGAGGTGCGGCTGTCGCGGCCCGATATGGTCGGCATCGACCGGCTCGTGGACGCAGTCGCGGTCAACCGGCTACGGCGGCCGGGTTCCGCGGCCGTAATTGTCGACGTGGGTACCGCCATCACGATCGATCTCGTTTCCCCGGACGGTGCATTCCTTGGCGGGGCCATCCTGCCAGGACTTGGCATGGCCGCTCGGGCGTTGCATGAGTTTACCGACCTGCTGCCGCTGGTGAATGTTTGCGACCTCACTTCGCCGCCGCCAGCCATTGGCACGGCGACCGTTCCCGCCATTGAATCCGGGTTGTTCTGGGGAACCGTGGGCGCTATTCGCGAACTGATCGAGCGAATGCATCAAGGGGCCATCAGCCAGCCGTCGCCCCCGGCGGACGTGTTTCTTACTGGCGGCGCTGGGGCTGCCGTGGCGGAATTGTTGGGGCCGGACGCCCGGTACGTGCCCCACCTGACCTTGGCCGGCATCGCGTTGGCTGCCGGCTTGGAGCCTACGGACGTGGGGACGCCTTAAAGCCCGCGGATGAGGAGATTGGTTCGTGCAGAAGTTGATCTTGCTCTTTGTGGCCGGCGGCCTCGGCACCCTCGCCCGTTATGGCCTTGGCGGGTTCGTCCAGCAAGGCTACGGCAAGTTGTTCCCCTGGGGCACGGTGGCAGTGAACCTGCTCGGTTGCGTCCTGTTCGGACTCGTGTGGGCGGCGCTCACGCGGCGCTTGCCCAGCAGTGTTGAGGCGCGGACCATTATCTTGATCGGGTTCATGGGCGGCTTTACCACGTTCTCTACCTACATGTTCGAGACGCGCGAGTTGCTGGCCGATGCCCAGTGGCTGCACGCCCTCGCTTATTTCACCCTTCACAACGTCGGCGGCTTTGCCGCGATGCTGGTCGGCCTGCGAGTGGGGCAAGTGTTGTGAAACCGCGGTTGCCAGTTTAAGGAGGCGTCCAATGCGATTGCCCGAAGAAGCGGAACTGCTGCGGATTTTCATTGGCGAAAGCGATCGCTGCCACGGCAAGCCGTTGTACGAAGCGATCGTGCTCCGGGCCCGCGAGCGCGGCATGGCCGGCGCTACCGTGTTGCGAGGCATTATGGGCTTCGGCGCCGACAGTCGCATGCACACGGCGAAGGTCCTGCGCCTTTCGGAAGACCTGCCGATCATCGTCGAAATCGTGGATACCCCGGATCGCATTGCTGCACTGCTGCCCGAGCTCGACGCCATGATGGACGAGGGTCTCGTCACCCTCGAACGCGCCCGGGTGATCGTCTACCGTCATAGCAAGCCGACAGCGTAACGACTCTGCGGTTGTCGTGGGTCGGACAAACGCTGTTTCGCGAGAAGAACGTCGACCGAAAACATGCGCCGATCCACCTGCTGCGGCCGGCGCCATGTCTTCCTTCATTCATCGTTCGCCAGACAGTTTTCACCGATCGGTCGGCTGGCAAAAGGCCACAGCCGTTGAGCCAGCGAGGCGGCGTCCCGTCGCACGAAGTCGAAAATGCCGTAGGCCAGCGGCGGCTTCAGCCCGGCTCGATCCTCCCATGCGATGAGGCCGCGAATGCAATAAACGGCGATTACGGCCACAATTGCTCCGGCGACGGCGTCAACCGCGTAGTGCTGCAAGGTAAAGACCGCGCCGATGCAATTGAACAGGCCCCAGGGGATCAAGATTAAAGCGAGCCGTCGGTGCAGCATTGCCCCGAACCAGACGACCAGAATGCCCCACGCGACATGCATGCTCGGCAGCGACGTGATGAAGAAGCGGCCTTGCAACGGCACCGACTGGAATGGTTCGACTTGATCGAGCATGTCGAACACTCCGCGATCCAGGTGTGCGATCGGCGCAGCCGTCTCCAAACCGATTTCAAGCGGAATGCGGACACCAAGCTTGTTGAGCCGGTAGGCCTCGCTCGGGGTCGTTGCCGGGAGCGCGAACCAGCCAGGCAGCGCGATAAAAGTGACCGTCAAAAACGCCAACAGATACTGCCGGAAACGACCCTGGTTGAACATCCATAGCGCAATGAGGACTAGGACAATCGCGAGACTCAGGTGCTGGTAGCAAAAGAGCAATGGCGTAGACATCGCGTGGAACAGCGGCTGCTCTTGCATCTCGAATGGCACGTACGTGCCGAACAGCGCGTGGTCGGCTCGCATGAGCAGTTCGTTCGCCCAGACAACCCTCTGCCGGCTCGGCAAACAGGCGGCATTCATCGCAATCAGATGGACGGCCAACGCGTAGCCGCTGGCCGCGACGAGCCACGCACAGCTTCTCGCCGCCCGGAATCGCTCAAACGCCCAAGCCTTCGTGTTCGTCGCTGTCTGGTCGCTGCGACGCTGTGATTGTCGCTTACGTTCCTCGGCGTAAGCGACGGCGCTATACAGCAGATATCCCAATGCCGGAATGCAAACCCAATAGACAAGCCGCCATCCGAAGAACTTGAGGTAGATGATGCTCGTCCAGAGGTGCCGACTCGTGAGCTGCCGGCCCAACAGTCCGCAACACGCTAACACGACGAGAACGATTGTAGGGACGATGACTAAAGTGAGTATCTCCGGCCGCAGCAGGGTTCGGAGGCAGGTCTTGGCGCGCACGGCAGGCTCCTTCAAGTTGCGCGGGTGGGGCATGCACTGGCAGGTAATTCGGAACACACCGTAACATAAATAGCACACAGCTATTCGTGGGGAAAACCTCGGGGGCGAGAGCTGTTGTCCCACCGACTCGGCAGGGCAAAACAAGGTCGGGACGAAACGGTTTTGCCGACCAGTGCGTCGGGCGGCGTGTGCGGCAGCCATCCGCGGAGGCCATTTCTTTGCCCGTCGCCCCCTTTGACGATCCGCTCTCCATCGCGTACAAAGAAGGGGTGCCCGGAACGACACGGCCACGGATGAGGGGTCCCCGCAATGGGGGCCTGCGAACCTGGTCAGGGACGAAAGTCAGCAGCCATAAGTGGTTACCTCCAGGTGTGTGGGACCTCTCATCGATGGCCGTGTCCGGAAGGATTGGGGGATCAGGGCTTTCGGGACTTGAACCCGCCGAGACCGCGACATCCAGCCGGCGGCCCAATCATCCAATCGCCATAAGTGGCCGCGTCGAAATACGTTGCTTGCACCGTAGGGCGAGTTTTCCAACTCGCCCCGCAATGGTGGACGAGTGGGAAAAAAGCTCGTCCTACGGCGAATTGCGCACCCGATTTTGCTGCGGGTTCTCATGCCTCCCACGATCGCACAGCCCGAAGAGGTCCCAGCGGCGGGCGATTCCCACCGTTACGTCGTCGTTGCGCGGCGCTACCGGCCCCAGACCTTCGCTGAACTCATCGGACAGGAGCACGTCGCCCAGGCTCTGAGCAACGCGATCGCCAGCCAGCGAGTCGGCCACGCCTATCTGTTCACCGGCGCGCGCGGTGTCGGCAAGACCTCGGCGGCCCGCATCTTCGCCAAGGCGCTGAACTGCGAGCATGGCCCGACGCCTGTTCCCTGCAACGAGTGCGATATCTGCCAGAGTATCAGCACCGGCGAGGACGTCGATGTGCTCGAGATCGACGGGGCCAGCAACCGCGGCATCGACGAAATTCGGCAATTGCGGCAAAACGCCGGCGTCCGGCCAAGCCGCTCGCGGTACAAGATCTACATCATCGACGAAGTCCACATGCTGACTCGCGAGGCCTTCAACGCCTTGCTGAAGACGCTGGAAGAGCCGCCGGAACACGTCAAGTTCATCTTCTGTACCACCGAAGCGACCAAGATCCCCATTACGATCCTGTCGCGGTGTCAGAGGTTCGATTTCGCAGGCATTCTTACCCGCTCCATCCACCAGCGGTTGCAGCAGATCGTCATCGCCGAAGGTGTCGAAGCCGACGCCGAAGCGCTCGAAGTCCTCGCCCGCCGGGCTGCCGGCTCGATGCGGGACAGCCAATCGCTGCTCGAACAGTTGCTGGCCTTCTCGCCCGGGCGGATCACCGTGGCGGACGTCCACGCCATGCTGGGAACCGCGGGTGAGGAAAGGCTCGGCTCCCTGCTGGAGCACCTCATCGGACGCGATCCAGTCGGAGCGCTGGCCGACCTCGACGCGGCGATGAACGCCGGCGTTGACGCCGGCCAACTGATCGAGCAGCTCTTCGGTCTGCTTCGCGATTGCATGGTCGCGGCGGCGGGTTGTCAGCCGGAAGCCTTTCTGTACACGTCGCCGTCGGCTGCCAAAAAAGTGACCGAGGCCGGCAAGCGGTTGGGCCTGAGCACGCTGCTTGCAGCCATGCAGATTCTCGATCAAACGCTGTCGCGGATGCGGTACAGCACGCAAGGCCGCATTCTGGCGGAGCTGGCGCTGGTTCGCATCAGTCATCTCGAAGATCTCGACGAGTTGGCCGGACTGATCGCGCAGCTCCAGTCAGACGCGGGGGTTGCCACGACGGCAGGTGTCCAACCGATGGCGGCCATTCCGCCAGGCTCGGCTGCAAAAAAAAAGTATGAGCCGCCCGTAGCCAGCCAAGCCCCCAGCAGCGACCCGCAGGTCGTCTCGCAACCGGTCGCCAAGATTTCCCTTTCCGAGCAGACCGCGGTCGACGTCTGGCGCGCGGCGTTGGATCGGATTCCGGGGATGGTCGTGGATCAGGCCCGGCAGTTCGATTCGGTTACGCTGGCGGCTCCGAATCGTCTGGTCATCCGCTTCAAGCCCGGCTATGCTGTCTTCAAGAGCGCGTGTGAGCGTCCGGAGCAGGTTGTCCGATTCGAGCGAGCCCTGGCCGAAGTGGTTGGCGAGCCGATCCGCGTCAGTTTTGCACTGTCGGAAAACGGACCGGCGAAGCCCGAAACGGCCCGAACGATTGTGCCCCCGCACCAGCGTTTGGCCGAAGCGTCGAAACATCCGTTAGTTCGCCAGGCGAGCGAACTATTCGGGGCCCAGCCGGTGCGAGTCGACGAGCCTCGGCGTGACTCCGCAGGTTGAGAAACGATAAGATACGTAGGACGCGTGTCAGCGCGCGCTCCGCGGTTAACGATAAGGAAGAAAGAAACGTGTTCAAAGGACTAGCAAACCTCGGTACGCTCTTAAAGCAGGCCCAGCAGATTGGCGGCCAGATGGGGCAGATCACCGAGGAAATGAGAAAACGCCGCGTCACCGGCGCCGCCGGCGGCGGAATGGTCGAAGTCGAAGTCAACGGGCTGATGGAGGTGCTGCGATGCCACATCGATCCGCAGTTGTCCGTGCAAAATGATCGGGAACTGCTCGAAGACCTCGTCGTGGCGGCCGTCAACCAGGCCATCACCAAGGGGAAGCAGATGCACGCCGAGACGCTGCGGGAGCTAACCGGGGGGCTGCCGCTGCCCGGCGCCTTTCAGGACGCCCTGGAAAAGTTTGCGGGCGCGGAACCGGACGAGGAAAACCTGCAGGGTAAAGGCTGACCAGGACAACGTGCGTCTCACGCACCGGAACCGCGGAACGTATTCATGCCGGAACTGACGCAATCGGTAGTTCGCTTGATCGATGAGTTCGCCAAATTGCCAGGCATTGGCAAGAAGTCGGCCGAGCGGCTTGCGTATCATATTTTGCGCATCCATCGCAACGAGGCCATGGGGTTGGCCGACGCCATCCGCAACGTCAAAGAGAATGTCCAGTATTGCAGTAGGTGCTATAATTTGGCGGAAGGAGATCTGTGTGCGATCTGCCGCGACCCCAGCCGGCAAACCGACGTCCTATGTGTCGTTGAACAGCCCCGAGATTTGATGGCGTTGGAGCAGTCGGGCGCTTATCGAGGGTTGTATCACGTCTTGTTGGGACGGATCGCTCCGCTGGACGGCATCGGCCCCGAGCAACTGACGATCGACGCCCTGGTTCGCCGGGTTCGCGAGGGCGGATTCAGAGAGTTGATTATGGCCACGAATCCGACCGTCGAGGGCGACGGCACCGCGCTGCACATCTCCAACCTACTGGCCGGCATGCCGGTCCGCATTACCCGGCTCGCCCGGGGAATCACCGCCGGCAGCGTGCTGGAGTTTGCCAACAAAGAGATACTTGCCGACGCGATGACCGGCCGCCGAGAGTTCTGAAGAGTCGAGAGTTGAGAGAAGGAGCCAGCAGCGCGAAGTGAGTGTCGTTGCGGCGTCGAGATGGCAATTTAGTTCTTAGTCTTTTAATCGAGAATCGCTTCTGATGCGTCTATCGCTTGGTCAAGACCTCCGGATGGTGCAAAAGCAGGTGCTGGCGCCGCGGATGATCCAGTCCATGGAGATTCTGCAACTGCCAATCTTGGCCCTGCAGGAGCGAATCGACCAAGAGATGGAAGAGAACCCCGTGCTCGAAATGCAGCAAGAGCAGGAAGAGCCGGAGTCGACCGCGGAAGAGCCTGAGTCCGAGGATCGCCTGCCACCGGATGCCCCCACGGAGGAAGAACGAGAGCTGGTGATCGACGAGACGCACTCGAATGAGAGCGACTTCGAGCGGCTGATGAAGATGGACGAGGAGTGGCCGGACCACTTCGAGGAACGTGCCCATCCGTCGCGCGGCGAAATCGAAGAGGCCGGCCAGCGAAAAACGGACGCCATGGCCAATATGGCCGAGCGGCCTCAGTCGCTCAACGATTACCTGCATGATCAACTCGGTTGGTTCGATCTCGAGCCCGGGCTGAGGGCGATGGCCGACCGGATCATCTACAACCTTGACACCAACGGCTACTTGCAGGGCCGGCTCGAAGACCTGCTCGGTTCCGACGCCACGCCCGACGACCTGGCCTTGGCGCAAGAGTCGTTGCGGCTCGTGCAGAAGCTCGATCCGCCCGGTGTCGGCGCCAGGGATCTCCGCGAGTGCCTGCTGTTGCAGTTGGTCCCGGGCATTCCGCACTACGAGCAGCTTCGCACGCTCATCACGAGCCACCTCGAGGACCTGGAGCACAATCGGCTGCCGCAAATTGCGCGGAAGACGGGTTATTCGCTGGAACTCGTGCAGCAGTTGCTCGGCGAACTGCGGAAACTGAATCCCAAGCCGGGTGCTGAGTTTAACAGCGCCCTGGTTCCCCCGGTCACCCCCGACGTATTTGTCGAGCAGGACGAGAATGGCGAGTATCAGGTGCGGCTCGAGGACGCCGACACGCCAAGTCTATTTATCAGCCCTTACTACCGGCGGCTGTTCCAAGACGCGGAGACGAGCCCTGAGGCTCGCGAGTACATCAAACGCAAGATCAACTCTGCCCAGTGGCTGATCGATTCCATCCAGCAACGGCGATCGACGCTGCTGAAGGTCGCCCGGGCAATCGCCGAGCACCAACGCCAGTTCCTCGACAAGGGCCCAGAGGCGATCGAGCCGCTCAAAATGCAGCAAATTGCCGACAAAGTCGGCGTCCACGTCACCACGGTAAGCCGCGCGGTGGACGAAAAATGGATTCAGACCCCACGTGGCATCTTCCCGCTGCGGCGGTTCTTCTGCGGCGGCACCGTCGCCGCCGACGGCGAAGAGGTCGCCTGGGACGTCGTGCGTCGCAAGCTGCAGGAAATCGTTGACGCCGAGGACAAGCAGCACCCGATGAGTGACGATCAGCTCGTCGCCAAGCTCGCCGAAGCCGGCGTCACCGTCGCCCGCCGTACCGTCACCAAGTACCGCAAGGCGATGGGCATTCTCAGCTCCCGCCAACGTCGCAGTTGGAGCGGCGAAGAGAAGGCCGAAGGCTGACCCTTAAGTCTCTTCGCGCCAGGCAAGCTAGCGCCCCAGATGCCCTGCGAGCATCCAAGTGCCAATCCCGATCAGCACGATGCCGCCAGCGGCGTCAGCCCAGTGGCCGAAGCGCGCGCCGATGCGGCTGCTAAAAGTGATGCCTACCGAGCACATTGCGGCGGTGATGACCCCAATGATCACGCTCGGCCACCACATCGAGACGCGCAGGAAGGCCATCGATAGCCCCACCGCCAATGCATCGAGGCTCGTGGCCAGCGACAGAGCGACGAGCGTTAGCCCCCGCGTGGGGTCGCGATCCGGCGCAGTCTCATTGTCTTCCCACGCCTCCCAGAGCATCTTGCCGCCGACGCCACAGAGCAGTGCAAACGCGATCCAGTGGTCGAAGCCGTCGATGTAGCGGGCCAATTGTTTGCCGGCCAGCCAGCCGATGATCGGCATCATGAACTGGAACAGCCCAAAGTGAAAGCTCAGCCGGAAGACGTGCCGCGGCGTGACCGACTCCAGCGCGAGCCCAACAGCGATCGACACCGCCAAGGCGTCGGTAGCAAGCCCGACCGAAAGTCCAAGGATGCTTGCCCAATTCAGGTCCATCGCACCATGGTACGCCGTGTGCTTCGCCTTCGCAACCGTTGCCATTGCATGCTTCCGTCCGGGCTGGCATGATGGTGGGCATGAGCACCGATTCGCAGAACGTCGCAAGACGCCTAACGGCGATGGCCCGAGAGCGGCTTGACGCTGTGGCCGTGGCCGAACCGCTGAAATACAACGCACAGGGACGGCGACAGTACCGACACGTTACCTTTCGCCAGCTTGACGAGGATAGCGACCGAATTGCCGCGGGACTGTGGCAACTTGGCGTTCGACGTGGCACGAAGCTGGCCCTGCTCGTGCGCCCTGGCATTGACTTCATGTCTCTCGTGTTCGGGCTGTTTAAGGCCGGCGCGGTGGCGATCCTCATCGATCCCGGCATGGGACGTCGCAACATGATCGGCTGTCTGGCCGAGGCCGAGCCGGAAGGATTCATCGCCATCCCGCTGGCGCACGCGGTTCGCACCATTCTTCGACAGCGATTTCCCCAAGCCAAGTTCAACGTGACGGTAGGCCGCCGCTGGTTCTGGGGCGGCGTCACGCTCACCCAACTCCGCCGCCAAGGGCTGGGCAATTCAGTTCCAAGCGACGCCACTGTCAGCTCCGACGACCCCGCCGCCATCATCTTCACAACCGGCAGCACCGGCGTCCCCAAAGGCGTCCTCTTCACGCACCGCAATTTCGACGCCCAAGCGGTGCAAATCCGCGACTTCTACGGCATCCAGCCCGGCGAAGTCGATCTCCCCTGCTTCCCGCTGTTCGGCCTGTTCAACTGCGCGATGGGCGTTACGGCCGTGATTCCCGACTTGGACCCATCCCGTCCGGCGCAGGCCGATCCCGCGAAGATCATCGAAGCAATTCGCGATTGGAAAACAACGCAAACATTCGGCTCCCCGGCCATTTGGGATCGCGTAGGTCGGCACTGTGAGAAGCACAAAATCGAGATGCCGACCATCCGCCGCGTGTTGTCAGCCGGTGCGCCTATCCCCGCCGACGTGCTCCGCCGGATGCGCGCCTGCATCCACCCAGAAGGAGAAATACACACGCCTTACGGGGCGACGGAAGCGCTGCCGGTTGCTTCCATCGGCGCCGGCGAAGTGCTCGGCGAAACGGTCCAGCGAACTCGCGAGGGCGGCGGGGTTTGCGTTGGCCGCAGATTCGCCAGCGTCTGCTGGAAGGTCGTTCGCGTCGTTGACGGCCCGATCCGCTCATTGAGTGACGCCGAAGAGTTGCCCGTCGGCGAAATCGGCGAGCTGATCGTCCGCGGGCCGCAGGTCACGCGGCGCTACGTTACCCGAGTCGACGCCAATGCCTTGGCAAAGATTGCCGATGGCGAGTCGATCTGGCATCGGATGGGAGACTGCGGCTATCTGGATTCGCAAGATCGGTTCTGGTTCTGCGGAAGAGTTGCCCATCGCGTCTTGACGGCCGATGGCCCCATGTACACGGTCCGCTGCGAGGCGATTTTCAACCGACACTCGCAGGTCCGCCGCAGCGCGTTGGTCGGCGTTGGGCCGGCGGGCCGACAGCGCCCGGTCATCATTGTCGAGCCCAACGCGCCCGTTGATGCCGAGGCCGCGAAACAGTCGTTGCTCGCCGAATTGCGAGAGTTGGGCGCGAGCAGCCCGCTAACCGAACGGATTAACGATTTCCTGCTGCATCCCGCATTTCCGGTCGACATCCGGCACAACGCCAAGATCTTCCGCGAAAAACTGGCTGTCTGGGCTGCGGAACAGTCGAAAGACCGGTGACTGCGTAGCGACGCGCCCCGAGGGCTGGACGCTTCCGCGCCCAAGGCGACGGCCACGTCAACCGACGCACCACACGTTTCCGACCCACGTCCCGACTTGGTACGTTACCAACGCCGCTACGTAGGCCAGACCCGTCATGTAGGCAAACGTGAACGCTGGCCAACGCCAACTATTCGTCTCGCGACGGATCACTGCCAGTGTCGGCATGCACTGCGCGCAAAGGGCAAAGAATACCATGATGCCCAGCGCTACCGGTACGCTGTAAACCCGTCGATCGGTGCCGTCCCAGGTGACCGCATGGAGCTTCTCGTGCCACCGGGCGTTTTGGGTATCGCTGTCGGACTGCTCGTCATTCAGATGATACATCACACCCAGATTCGCGACGACCAGTTCCCTGGCTGGCAGGGACCCAATGACTGCGCAACCAATGCGCCAGTCCCATCCCAGCGGCCGGACCGCCGGCTCAATGATGCGGCCCGCTCGGCCCAGGCAGCTATCGCGCTGTTGCTCCTGGTGTGTCGCCGTCGGATCGTGCGGAAAGTAGAGCGCGGCCCAAATCAGAATCGACACGCCTAGAATCAGCGTCCCCGCGGTGCGAAGGAAGATGCACCCCCGCTCCGCCATTCGTAAGAGGACGGTTTGGGGCGATGGCCATTTGTAGCTTGGCAACTCCATCATAAACGGTGGCGTTCGGCCCCGCAAAATCGTCCGCTTAAACAGCATGGCGCAGAGCACCGCCGCGAGGATGCCCAGCACATACAGCCCCGCGAGCGTCAGTCCTTGCAGGTTCAGCAGCCCGCCAAGATACGCTTGCGTGGGTATGAAGGCGGCAATTAGCAGGGCGTAGACTTGCAGTCGCGCGGGACACGTCACCAGCGGAGCGATCAATATCGTCGTTAGCCGGTCGCGCTCGTCCTCAATCACCCGCGCCGCCATGATGCCCGGCACCGCGCAGCCGAACGAGGAAAGCAGTGGAATGAAGGACTTGCCGCTCAGGCCAACCCGGACCATGAGACGGTCCATCAGGAACGCAGCGCGTGCCATGTAGCCGCAGTCTTCCAAAAGGGCCAGAAAACCAAACAGAATCACGATCTGCGGAAGAAAGGCGAGGATGGCTCCGACTCCCGTCAGGGCCCCGTCTACCAAAAGGCTTCGCCACGCGCCTTCGGCCATATGCACCGTGAGATAGTCGCTGGCTGCCGTGGTCAAAGACTGGATCCATTGTGTCGCCGGACGCGCCCAGACGAACACCGACTGAAAAACCGTCACCATGACGACCGCAAAAATGGCGGTTCCCCACACCCGATGTGTCAACACTCGGTCGATGCGGTCGCTGGTCGTCGCCCGATAGCTCCTCGGCTCCACTACGACACCGTCAAGCACCCGGCGGGCCCAGTCGTATCGCGCCGTGGTCTCGACGCTTGGCACCGAGTAGCCAGCCGCCGCGAGCCGTGCCTGAGCCGCTTCGATGCGGTTCGCCCATCGCGTGTCGGCCTCCGCCAGGAGCGCTCGTTGCAGGCAGCCACTTCGATCCAATAGCAACCGCCGGACCAGGCAGCGAGGAGGCGGATCGGCGTTTGACAATCGCGATTCCGCAACGAGTTCGCTTTCGAGCGACGTCACCTCGTGTTCAAATGCCTCGGGAAGCGGGGTACGGCCTAGCGGCTGGGCACACGGTTCTTCGTCGCCGGACGCGGCGCCAGAGCAGCGCTTGCCCGTCAAGAACGTCATGTCGCATCGGCAGGCCCTGCAGGGCATCTCTTTGGCAGGCTCGCGGTTTGCCGTTGTCGACGCAGCCACGCGGCTCTGGGCCTCCACGCTGGCAAGAGCCGCTCTAAGCTGCGTCAAACCGATTCGCCGGTTGGCTTGGACGGCCACGATGGGAACGCCCAATCGCTGCCTCAGCTTCTCCAGATTGATGCGGACGCCATGCCGTTCCGCAACGTCCAGCATGTTGATGGCCAGCACCGCCGGCAGCCCAAGCTCAAGCACCTGGCTGACGAGATAAAGATTCCGTTCCAAGTTGCTGGCATCGACGAGACAGAGGACCGCGTCCACGACGCCGACCTCGCTGCGACGGCCCAGCAGCAGGTCCACCGCAACCATCTCGTCCCTCGACCGAGCGGCCAAGCTATAGAGCCCCGGCAGGTCGATGATCTCGAACGGCCGGCCGTCGATCTCCATCTGGCCAGTCTTTTTCTCAACGGTGACGCCGGGGTAATTGCCGACGCGCTGATGAACCCCAACCAACCCGCTGAAGAGCGTCGATTTTCCGGTGTTCGGATTGCCAACCAGTGCAACCGTGAACGTGCGTGTCGGGGCGGATAAAGTCATAGAAAGCCGCGAACGTTCGTCGCATCTGCAATACCGTTGGCGCTTCCGCCAAGCCTGGACACGCTGCCGAAGCTTCACGCCAGAGGCTCGACCATGACGCGCAGCAGGCTGTCGTCGCGCAAGCAAACCTTGTTGCCGGCCAATCGGATGATGCACGGGTTGCCGGGGCGGAACATCTCGATCTTAATGCCCCGACGCAGGCCGAATTCTTCGAGCCGGTGAACGTGATCCGGATGCCCGAGGATGCGATCCACGAGAGCGCGGCTCCCCGCAGGGAGACGCGGCAGCGGGATGACTTCAGCGGGGTGGTGACTCACGACGGGCAACTTGCAGCAGCGCAACCTCTAAACTGACGGACAGTTAAACTGTACGAGCTTTCGCGCCCGGCTGCAAGCCCGCCCCCGTAGCATGGGTATCTTGCCTGGGCTCCCACCGACGCCAACAGGCTCTCAACCTGACATTGCCCAAGAAAGCCGCTGGCCCCGAATCCGTGTGCTCCTTTGGACCCTTCTGGTCGCGACGTTGACCGCCATCATTGGGTGCGGCCGTAATCGACGAAATGAACGGCAGCGGAAGCTGCGGCAGACCCAAATGACGGAACTCCGAGCGGTAAAAAAAGGCCAGACCGTAATACGCCACAACAATTCCCGCAACGCCCCCAAGAACCACTTCGATCAGCGTTTGTATCGCCGATTTATGTCGCCGGCCACGGACCCGCGTCGCCATCGACAGCGGCCGAACCTGTTGGCCGATCGCCGCAGCCTCATTATGCACGGGCCGCGCCGCCTGCACGCCGTCGCTGACAAACCCTTCGACGGCAGTCTCCGCCGTTGGCAGTTGCGAAACCGCCGTTCCTCCGACGACGATCAGTTCCGGCGGCAAAAGCGAGAGGGCCTCGCTCAGCGGATACTCCGCCTCGCACAGCGGGCACCGCACCGCCACGCTCGCATCCGTCCCGGGCGGTATGGACACCTGTTTTTCGCACTTCGGGCAGGTCGAAAGCATTAGTGTCGCCTCGTGATTTGCGCCGTCCCCGTCTCTTCCGCCCTGAACGCTTACCGAATCATAGATCGTACAGTGATCCCATTTTCGCCCGCAAGTGCTCAACCAGTGGCCGGGCGCTGAGCTTGCGGCTCGTGACTTCCTGGACCAGTTCCGCAGCCGTGAATCGCTGGCCGTGGCGGTAAATCCGCTCCCGGAGCCAATCGAGCAGCGGATGAAAGTCGCCCCGGCCAAACGATAGAGCCAGATTGCCCAGGTCGGACTCCGCCTGGGCAAAGAACTGCGCAGCGTAGAGATTGCCCAGCGAGTACGTCGGGAAGTAGCCGATCAGCCCCGCGCTCCAATGCACGTCCTGCAACACGCCACTGCGGTTGTCCGGCGGAGTCACGCCAAGATAACGCTGGTATTTCTCGTTCCAGGCCGCTGGCAGATCGGCGACTTGCAGTTGATCGTCCAGCAGCGCGCGCTCCAACTCGAACCGGATCAGGATGTGAAGATTGTAAGTGACCTCGTCAGCTTCGATGCGAACAAGCGAAGGACGGACATCGTTGACGGCCATGTAGAACTCGTCAAGCGGTACGCCGCCCAACGCTGCGGGGAAGTGTTTCTGGGCGATTGGGAAAAAATGATTCCAGAAGGCCCGACTTCGCCCCACGAGATTCTCCCACAATCGCGACTGCGACTCGTGGATGCCAAGCGAAACCGCCTCGCCCAACGGGAGGCCGTAGTACCTGACCGGCAACCCCTGCTCGTAGAGCCCATGCCCTGCCTCGTGCAAAACCCCGAAAAAAGCGGCACTAAAATGCTGCTCGTTATAGTGCGTCGTGATGCGGCAATCGTGCGGGCCGAGCGTCGTGCAAAACGGATGGACCGTCTCGTCGAGTCGCCCACGGTTGAAATCAAACCCGATGGCCGCCGCCGCCTCGCGAACGAAGCGGTCCTGCGTCTCGATCGGAAATGGCCGGGCGAGCAGCGACGTGTCCGCCCGCCGACCGCTTTGCCGGATTCTCGCCACCAGCGGGACCAACTCCTCACGCAATGTATCCAGCACTGCCGCAACGTTGCGAGTCAACTCCCCCGGCTCGAAGTCATCCAGCAGCGCATCGTACGGACATTCGGCGTACCCAAGACACTCGGCCTGTTGCCGCTTCAGCCCGATCATCCGTTCCAGCAGAGGGCGAAACGCGGGAAAATCGTCCTTTTCGCGAGCCTCTTGCCAAGCATGTTCGCCCAACGCTGCCGTGCGCGCCAACTCCTCGACCAATGTCTGCGGTAGCTTTGCCTTCTTGTCGCGCTCCCGTTTCAGTCGACGAACCACAATCGCCGCGGCCCCGTCGAGCGAATCCGTTGTTCCCGACTTGGGCGCTGCCTCCAGTCGCTGCTCAGAAATCACCGGCTTCGAAGCCGTCAACGAGTCGTGGCCATTCGGCTTAAGTGCTTCCGACAGCACATCGAGATGCTCCGCGAACGTTGGATCGGCCCAACGCTGATGGAGGAGCCCCGCAAGCAGTGTGGATTGTTCCGCCCGGTGTTCACTCGCGCCTGCCGGCAACTGCGTCCGTTCGTCCCAGCCGAGCACCTCGTTCGCTGAACTCAAGACGGCGGAGCGTCGAGCATAATGGCAAACCGCTTCGTAGCGTCGAACCAGATCATTCGTAATGGACATGGCAGGTCGGAAGAGAGGTGGGCGACGACAGACCAGGACGCCGTCGGCCATTGTCGCGGGAGAACACGCGATCCGCAAGAGGGGAACGAAACTCGGTCGCAGTGACCGATCATGGCGATTGGAAGCGAAACGCTTGGCCGGCCGGTTTTGTGGCCCAGCCGTCCCGCCTGCAAGTCCAGCCAAGATGGCCGCCAAACTCAGCCGCTCCTCAGCACTGCCGCCACAATCAAGATGAGGAATATGGGAAGCCAGGTCGTCCGGCCTTCGAATGCCTGGCGACTACTGTCCGTTCAGATCTCGCTCGATCTGGCGACTCTTGTCGCTCCAACCCCAGTATTCGCCATTCTTTTCCTCGTTCTTCTTTTCCGGTCGGGCCTTGCGAGCGGCAGATGAAAGCCCGTTATCACGCAGCGAGTCGTCGTGGTTGCCCCACGTTTTGCAGCCGAACAGGCCGACAGTCAGCAGCAGCGCAAAACACCATCGACCAAGCACCAATGGGCGGCGAAATAAGCGGTTCATGCGCAACCTCACCTGCAACGGCTAAAAGAGGGGCGGAAGTGTCCCAAAATCGCTAGGCGATGTCTAGAGCAGTTCCGATGGCGTCTTCAACCATCCGCCGCTCGCGCAATCGCAGCAATGACAGACCATCACTGGCCGCTCTCGCGCATCAGAAGCTCGAAGTGGCGGCCCACCTGATAGAGAACCAGGTCAGAGCACAGGGGATCGTCCACATAGAGATGGAGGTGATCACAGCGGTCGTGAACTCGGAATCGGTGGCCGTTGAACGTGAAATGGAGCCACGTGCCCGCCACTTCATGCCGCATGCAATGGCCAATCTCCGCGCCAGGGAGCAACAGCGTGTGCTGGCAAATGTTCTCCCAGGCTGCCGTCCGGGACAGTTCTCCAAAGCGTCTCGACCCATCCGCCGTTCGTTCATCGATTAGTATCATGGCGCCGCCAGTGTAGCGGACGCCGGTGACAACTACCTGTCATGCCGCGCAGCACTTGTCACAGGATTTTTGCAAGCTGCAGCGAAGCCTTGTGCCGCTTGGGCGCGAAACGCTCGCCCAGCGGTTTGTGGCGCAGCGTCCCGCCTGCAAGTGCCCGCTGAGATGGCCGGAGCGCAAGGCGATGGTCAGCCCGACAGTCTCCCCTTCTCGGCCACAGACTATTTCTGCGCCCTTGTTGCGGGCCGATACGTCGGTTTGGCCAAGCGGTGGGCCTTTGGCCACCGTAGGATGCCTTCGCCGCTCAACGAGAATTCAAAGAAGAGGAGACAAAAACTAAAGGGAGGGCGCACAGATGCTGCTATGCGCCCTCCCATCGTTCCAATAGACAACACTCGCCATCGGCTCCGAGGAAACGGATGATAGCGACTCCGTTGCGATCAACAGCCATCGACGGCCGCGGCTGCCATTAAAATGGCAATCCACAGGTCGAAAATCGGCGCACATACCTTACCGGCATGCGACACCTGGCCGCTGAAAGTCAATCGGGCATGTGAACGCTGGCCTTATTACCAGTCGTCGCGTCCGCCGCCGTGCCCGCCGCGTCCGCCACCGCGTCCACCGCGACCGCCGCCGTAGCCACCACGTCCGCCGCCACCACCAGTGCGAGCGGGCTTGTCTTCGGCTTCGTTGACCTTGATGGTGCGGCCATCAAGCTCGGTCCCGTCCATCTCCGAGATCGCCTTGGTGGCGCCCTCGTCGTTGGCGAACGTCACGAACCCGAAACCGCGGGAGCGGCCGGTCTCGCGATCCGTGATCACCTTGGCCTCGACGATTTCGCCAAACTGAGAAAAGGCACCGTGCAGACCGTCGTCCGTCGTGCCCCAGCTCAACCCGCCGACAAACAATTTCTTCGACATCCCTCAAAAACTCCTTCTGCGGCGCTACCGCTGCTGCGGAAGCGCGTCTACTGAAACGAACGGGTCTCGTGGGTCCCTTAAGAGCCCTCGCTCCCCGAGGGCAGCCCCGACGGCCGCCACTGGTTCGTACGTAGCATAAGCAACTTCCCCATTAGATGCAACAGGAAACGCACGAATCCTTACGAAATCTCGCCCTCGAAAAACGAAATGCACTCCGCAGAGGGGATTCGCGAAGGGACCGGCGCGGCCGAACCGGTGCCCAGGCCTGCAATCGGGGACGAAAAACCCCGAAACTGGGTTCTCCCGGACTCATTCAACGCGCGGCGGCCGCACCAGCCTCGGCCACTGCGTGGTCATTCGTTACCACGCTGCCCGAGACGCCGATGGCGCCGATGATGGTGCCCGCGGAGTTGTGGATCGGCACACCGCCGGGGAAGGTAATGAGCCCGCCGTTGGAATGCTCAATGCCGAACAGTGAGCCGCCCGGCTGCGAGAGCTCGCCAATCTGACCGCTGTTCATGTCGAAGAATCTGGCGGTCCTGGCCTTTCTGATCGAGATGTCGACCGAGCCAAGCCATGCGCCGTCCATGCGGACGAACGCCTTCAAGTTCGCGCCGGCATCGACCACGGCGATGTTCATTTTTACGCCGATTTCCTCTGCCTTTTTTAGCGCGGCCGCGACAACCGCGTTGGCCTGCTTCAGGGTCATGTCGTCCATTGATGGCTCCTAATTCAGGTGGATCGAGAGTTGCGACCCATTGTTGCGGCAAAGGCGGCCGTGTCAAGCGGCGCGGCCGGGAGCGCGCGCAAAGCAAGAGTTGGGCAATCCGAACTTGCTGGACTGGCGATCAACGGTGGAATCGGATAGACGCCTGATCCCTTACGATGCGAACGGATCGTTCGGGTCAGCCTTTTCGGCGGGCTTCTCGGCCGGCTTCTTCTCGCCCGGTGCCTTCTCCGCGGGCTTCTTCTCCGGCTCCTTGGAAGGCTGCTCGGCGAAAGGATCATCCTCGGCGGGGGCCTTCTCAGAGGGCTTCGCCTTGCCGGCCGGCTTCTTCTCCTTGTCACCGCCCTCCTTCTTCTTCTCGGGCTTGGCTGGTTTGTCGCTCGGCGAATCGAAGGGATTCTCCTCCTCGGCGGCCGGCTTTTTCTCCGCTGCAGGGGCGCCCTTCTTGGCAGGCGCGTCAAACGGATTCCCCTCGTCGGCTCCGGGCTTTTTTTCCACAGGCGCGGCCTTCTTGGCCGGACCCTGCGCTGGAGGGCCGAACGGATTGTCGTCGCCAGGCTGCGGCGGCGGCTCGACGCCCTTGGCCGGCTCTTCCGGCGCCTGCATCTGTTCCCGCAAAACACGCGATTCCTCACGCTGCAACGCCTCGTAGCGAGCTTTGCGGAGTCGCTCCGCCTGCTCATACGCCGCGACGCGGGCAGCCGCGCGGTATTTTTCGACCTCAAGTCGCGCCGAGCCTTGCACTCGCTCCAACGCCTTGCCGACGTTGTAGAATCGATTTACGTCCTTGCTTTCCAGCTCGGCGCCCTTCTGGAAGTCGGCGGCAGCCTCTGTTGGTCGGCCGAGGCGAAGGTACGACAGTCCGCGAAAATAGAAGACCCGCGGGTCCTGCGATCCGCCGTCAATCGCTGCCGTCAGGTGTTCGAAGGCGTCGTTGTAGTCGCAGGCGAAGTAGGCGTGGACGCCGCTCCCGTACTCCTGATTCAGCACCGCGTTCTGGGCGGGCGACACGGCCGCACAAGACAGGACCAGCCCTCCGGCCAGCACGACAATAGCGCGAAACATGACAATACACTCCTGCCTGAACCGAAAGATGGCCGTCGCCTCGACAACCGCCAGATACAATAATGTTCGATGATAGTCGCCGAGATGCCAAATTTCAAGCAAACGGCGGTGATTTGTGCCCGGTTATTCGCTGCAGCAAGGCGATCCGCAGCAAGTCCAGCTGCTATTTTCCGTTCGTAACGCGCATTGGTCCCACTGGGGGGTGGCAGCGACTTGACGCTCCCGAATCGCCGCAACTATACTTAACCTAGCCGACGTTGCACTTTGCGCGAATTGGGTATCCTCTCATTTCCGTCCTCGCAACTGCCGGCGCCCGTTCGCGTAGTTGCCGCTTACACAGGAAGAAAGTCCCCGATGAGTCGTCCGACGTCGCTTTTCTTTTGGTCGATCGCGGTGCTGACGCTAGCCTGCGCCGGTGCCGATGGTCAGGATGTGACATCAGACGCGCCGGCGGCCAAGAAGGCCGCCCAAAAACCGGTTTCCGCCCGGCCCCGTTACCGGTTGCTGGTTCCGGGCGTTATGCAGTCGGTCGATCCGATGCGGGCGTTGGAGGAGTCGGTAAGCCGCCATGATGTCGTCGAGCTGCTAGCGGCCGATCCGAAGCTCGATTGGGCCAAGGACATTCCGTTCCGTCGCGACATTTGGGCGCTCAGCCTGCAATTCAAGCCCGTTCGCATGATCGAGGTCGACATGCCGCAACCCAGCGGCATGATGCAGCGGAAGACGATCTGGTACATGGTTTACTCGGTCACGAACACCGGCAAGGTGATGCACCCGACCAACGATGCGCAGCTCGGGTACGATACCTTCGAGAAAAAGCCGCTCTACCAAGTGCAGATGGTGGATCGCGCGGTGCGGTTTGCCCCCGAGTTCCTGCTCGAGGGACGCCAGCACATGGACAAGACCGGGTTCACCAAGCTTTATCCCGACCGTGTCATTCCGGTGGCCATGGTGGCGATCCGTCACCGCGAAGACCCGCAGCGTAAGTTCTTGAGCACTGTGGACATGTGTCGTGAAATCGCCGTTGGCGAAACCCTTTGGGGCATCGCCACTTGGGAGGACATCGATCCGCGAGTCGTGCGTTTCTCTGTCTATGTCTCCGGTCTCACGAACGCTTATCGCTGGAAGGACGTGCCTGGCGAGCACAAAAAGGGCGAGGCGGCCAGCGGACGCCGCCTCTACCGAAAGACCCTCGAACTGAACTTCTGGCGTCCCGGCGATCCCTTCTACGAACACGAGGAAGAAATCCGCTACGGCATTCCCGGCGGGGTTGACTATCGCTGGGTTTACCGTTAGAAAGAGAGATTCCGTCGTTCTGCCGAGGCTTCCCGAGGCAGGTCGTTGAGTCTGCCAAGGCGGGTCGTCGGCCCGCCACAACCGTTTTTCCGTGGTGATTTATGGCACACAAAAAAGGACAAGGCTCGAGCCGAAACGGTCGCGACAGCAATGCGCAACGCCGCGGCGTGAAACGGTTCGGCGGCGAGCAGGTGCGGGCTGGCAATATCATCGTCCGCCAGGTCGGCACCAAGTATCATCCGGGCCGCGGTGTCGGCCTCGGTAGCGACTACACCATCTACGCCCTGGTCGACGGCTACGTCCAATTTGATCGTGGCGGCCGCAGGGTCCACGTCGTTGAGGCGGCAGCTCAGTAGCAGCCGACCCGCGCTTTGCTACAATACCCGGCGGCAAACAGCCGCCGGTTTGCTTTTGGGCAAAACCAATCGCGTTGTTTTGCCAATCCGGTGGCCGATCGCCGCCGCCTATTTCTTGTAACGCCGAACAGCACCAGGGGTAAGAAGCACGTGAGCGCCGCGATTCTCGATGGGAAGTCCCTTTCCGAACAACTTCGTGCGGAGGCCGCCGCGGAGGTCGCCGACTTCGTCAAGCAGACCGGGGTAGTCCCCTGCTTGGCCGCTGTGCTCGTGGGCGATGACCCAGGCAGCCAAGTCTATGTGCGGAACAAGGAGAAGGCGTGCGAGAAGGCGGGCATCGCTAGCCAAATGCATCGCCTTCCCAAGGAAACGACCACCGACGAACTCCTGACGCTTGTCGACCGGCTCAATCGCGACCCGGCCGTCCACGGCATCCTGGTTCAGTTGCCGCTGCCAAAGCAAATCGACGAACGCCGGGTGCTCGAAGCCGTGAGCCCGATGAAGGATGTCGACGCTTTCCATCCCGAGAATGTCGGCCGGATTGTGCAAGGCCGTCCGCGGTTTTTGCCCTGCACCCCCCACGGCATCGTCGAGATGCTCCGACGCAATAACATCCCGACCGCCGGCGCCAATGTCGTGGTCGTCGGCCGCAGCGACATCGTCGGCAAGCCGATGGCAATTCTCTTGATGCAGCGGGGTCCCGCCGGCGATGCAACGGTAACGGTTTGCCACAGCCGCACTCGCGACCTGCCCGCCGTTACCCGCTCGGCCGACATTCTGATCGTGGCCATCGGCCAGCCGAAGTTCATCAAGGCCGACATGGTGAAGCCCGGTGCGGTGGTGATCGATGTCGGCATGAATCGCACCGAAGCCGGCCTCGTCGGCGACGTCGATTTCCCGGCCGTCAAGGAAGTCGCCGCCCGCATCACCCCTGTCCCCGGAGGCGTCGGTCTCTTGACGGTCGCCATGCTCCTCCACAACACGCTCGCGGCGGCGCGCTTGCAGCAGACCTCGCGCTAGCGTCAAGTCGACCGTCACATCGAATCGATCTGGGAACGCCTCTGTAAATCGCTCCCCTCTCTGCTTGCGAGGGAGCTAGGGTGAGGGATGTACTCCGCAAACGCAGCGATTCGCGCATGCCCTAGATTTGCTCGATGTGCAACCCGCGCCGCCGGCGTTCCGCCAGCCGTGCGTCATCCAACAAGTTCGCCACTTGCTTGACGTTCTCGATGCCGCGCAGTGACAGGTCGGGGTTGCTCCGGTCGTGCGAAAGGATGTGGATGGTCCCCACGCCGGTCAGCCGCTCGAGCAGGTGCTGCTCAAACGTGATGTCGTCCATGTCGAGCACCTCGATCCGGTCAGTCACGCGCCGCAAGACGCCCGATTCGCAAGTGAACCGCTGCGTTGTCAACAGGTAACGGACGCCCATCCATCGATAGCACAGAACGATGAAGTGGTAGAGCCACGGAAGCAGCATTGCCGCAAGCACGGCCAGCCACCAATAGCCACGAGGGCGGATCCAGACGCCCGCGATTGCTGCCAGCAGTGAGATCGTGCCGCTAATGGCCCAACCGCCGGCCATCGCCTTCGAGGAATAGCCGCCTCGCCACAATTCACGCTCCGGCTCGGTCTTCGGGCCTGAAACGTTCGGCGTGCGAAGCTCCCCCGTAGCATTCGTGATAGACGCTGCCGGCGCCGGTTCGTCTTCCGGCGGTCTGTCGATGGCAAAACCCGTGGCCGTTGTCGCGAGCCGCTGCCCGCACCGGTGGCAATAAACCGCCTCGGCAACTGTCTCCGCATTGCACGCCGGACACCGCATGATGGCCCCCAATTCGGGAAGAATGCTGGGAGTATAGCCGACCGGAGGCAAGGCGTAAAAGGGGCGCAACAAATGCCAGAGCTCGAATGACCAGGCTCGTTCGGGATCTCGCGTCCCACCTTCGTCGTTCCCCATCCCCTTTCCCCGCCCTGCTGTTTCGCATACAGTGAACGGGTAGCATAGCCCCGCCGGACGCCGCCATGAAGTGCCCTTATTGCCTTGCCGACAACGATCGAGTGCTCGATTCCAGGGCTAGCCAGGACGGGTTTGCCATCCGTCGCCGTCGGGAATGCCTCGGTTGCAAGCGGCGATACACGACCTATGAGCGAATCGAAGCCACAACGGTCAAAATCATTAAGAAAGACGGATCGCGCGAGCCCTTCGACCGCACGAAAATCAAACGCGGTCTGGAGAAAGCCTGCTGGAAACGGCCCGTCAGCGACGGACAAATCGAGGCGGTTGTTGCCGCGGTCGAGAGCGAGTTGGACGCCAACTTCGAGCCCGAGGTCGAAAGCCGCTTGGTCGGCGAGATCCTCATGCGCCAGTTGCGGCAACTGGACGAAGTGGCCTACGTCCGGTTCGCCAGCGTCTACCGCCAGTTCAAGGATGTCCGCGACTTTGTCGAGGAGCTGCGTCCCATGTTGGCCGAACCGCGTGCCGAGCGAATCGCGGACGAATGATGTGACGCGGGATTGTGCCGGCTTGCTTCCACGCGGCCCGCAAACGAACCCAACACCCTAAGCCTCAAGTCCCAAGACCTGTCCGCCACATGTTCGACTGGCTCCGAGCTCACGAGGTCCTTCTCTGGTGGCTTAGTGTGGCCTCGGCCCTCATGTTCTTCGGCAGTCTGCTTGCCGTCCCGTGGCTGATCGTGCGAATTCCGGCCGATTACTTTCTCCGCCAGCATCACTACGCCGATCACTGGAAGCCGCGGCATCCCCTGCTCCGCTTCGCGTTTCTCGGGATTAAGAACCTGATCGGCGTCATCCTCATCTTGGCTGGCATTGCCATGCTGGTCCTGCCCGGCCAGGGGATTCTGACGATCCTTGTCGGCCTGCTCTTCCTCGACTTCCCCGGCAAGTTTGCGATGGAGAGGCGCGTAGCCCGCCAGGCCCCCGTTTTTCGGGCGCTCAATTGGATTCGCGCCAAGGGTTCCCGCCCGCCGCTGGAAATGCCAGGCGAAGAGTGACTCGCCCTAGTGCCGGCGTTCAACGACAAAGTCAGCCAGCCCTAGGAGCGATTCGACCGCAGGCGAATGGGGCAAGCTGGCCAATCGGCTGCTGGCACGCTGGGTGAATAAGCGAGCTTGACTTCGCGCGTAGCCGATCGCGTCGTAGCGGGCCAACCACGGTCGCAGCGCCTCCCGGCGATGGTTGTCCGAATTCGCCAGCAGCGATTCCAACTCGCCCTTCTCGGCAGCCTTTACCGTGGCCAAAAGTCGGATCAACGGCAGCGTGGCCTTTTCCTTCGACAGATCTGTGCCCAACGACTTGCCAACCGCCGATTCCTCGCCGACCAGATCGAGCACATCGTCAGCGATCTGGAACGCCACGCCAAGGTCGTGCCCGTATTGGGCCAACATCTCGCATGTCGCTTCGCTCGCCCCGGCGTAGTGTGCGCCGAGCCGGCAGCAGGATGCCATCAGCGCGGCCGTCTTTCCGGCGACAATCTGTTCGTACTCGGCTTCCGTCAGGTCGTAGTTCCCGCGACTGTGGACCTGCGTCAGCTCCCCTTCGCACATGTCGCGGGCTGACTGGCTGATCACCCGACACGCAAAACTCTCTTCGAGCGAGCTGGTCAGGCACATCGCCCGGGCGAATAGATAATCGCCCAATAGAACGCTCGTTTCGTTGTCCCACCGGGCGTTGATGGTGTCCAGGTGCCGGCGGATCGTTGCCTCGTCAAGCACATCGTCATGCACGAGCGATGCCGTGTGGATGAGCTCCGTGGCCACCGCCAATGTGACATGGTCCGCGCTCGTGCAGCCAGTCGCCTGCCCGGCCAACAGCACCAAGGCAGGGCGGATTCGCTTGCCGCCAAGCCGAAACCCATGCTGGGCAAGTTGATCGACGAAGGGGTTGTCGCTCGAAAGCTCCTTCTGCAGCAACGACTCGACATCGTCAAGCTCCGCCGCAACCGGCGCGTACAACGCGAGGAGATTCTGCGGAACCGCCAACCCAGCATTGCCCGTCGAAGCCATCATCACCCTTTCAACGTGGATCACTCATTCTACTACGCCGGTCGGGTGCGTCGAGGGGGGGACGAGTCGGTGATCGCGACGATCAAGACCCCCGGCAGCGTGGATACGCCACCGTAGCAAACCGCGAAGATTGACGACGCCCAACACGCACGCGATAATCCGCGACGTCGCAGCCGGGGCTCGCGAGTCGAATGCGACACGCGAAACGCATCGGTCTTGAGGACAACCATGAGACTATGGAGCATTCTGGCGTTCTGTTCGCTTTTTGTGCCGCCAGGGGATACGGCGGCCGACGTTTCAAAAGCTGAGGATCATGAGCCGTTCAAGGACGTCATCACAGACGCCGACCTGGCTCATCTTGACGAGCTAGCCAAACAATCGCACATCAACTTAATCGCTGATTTGCATCGAGCGTATGGCGAGGACGGCCCCGATGCCAAAGAGGCCCTCGGCCGCGTGTTTAAGATGTCGGTCGTTTTCACCAGACTCGATGACGATGCGATTACCTACGGCCAACTCCTTTGGAACAGCTTGCTGAATCTGGGCGAGTGCATGGGCGTGGAGGAGTACGCGAAGGCGATCGACCGACAGCCGCCCGATGTTCAGCAACGCGTGCGAGACTTTCTCTACTTTCCGATAACGCTTCCCCGTGAGGATGGCCGACCGGATGCTGAGAAGGATACCCGCGAATCGTACCCGGCGCTGTTTCCGGCCAATTTTGTCTTTGGGCACAACGACCCATTATTTTCACCGCAGAGCGGCGAACATGTCGGAGGCTCCACGGCCTCGGCGGAAGGAAAGGAAAACTTATGGGCATGCTCAACTTCGTCATGGTGCTCTCGTTTCTTGCGAGCGAATCGGCGGGTAATGTGCCCTCGAAGGTTCACAAGGACGCCGGCGTGTACTACCTGGGAGATTGCAAGCCGCCCGCGATTAAAGGATGGAGGTCGATTCCGGAGCCGGCCAGATCGCAGATTGTGACGCACCTTAAGAAGCGACTTGGCGACAGGTTCTTCGCCAAGTTGTCGCTGACCGGTGGCCAGGTCATCGATCTCAAAGCGCTTCGTGACAAAGAACCTAATTCGAAGAACTACCGCTGGGAGGTTCCTACGTACGTCCTGCATCTGCGGTTCGCTCTGCCAGAACGCGGAATTGAATACTACGATGCGCAAATCGACTGCAGAGCTGACGGCTCGATCGTCAACGAAGTCGATCTGCCGGAGATAGCCAAATACCCCGAACGATCGCAATTCATCTCGGTGTCAACGGCACTCGAAACAGCCAAAAAGAATGGGTTTGATCCCACAAAGACCGAGACGGAGCTTGGTTATCGGCCGAAACTTGGCGTGTGTGTGTTCTCGTTCAGCCAAGTGACTGAAAAAGCAACACAGGGAATAGAGCATCTCAGATGCCTCGACATTAATGCGCACAACGGCAAGGTAATCGAGAGTTACACCGCACCGAGATTCGTCGACTGACTTTGTGCATTGCAGAGGAGTGTCGCCGAGTACACGGACGATCCGCTACTACCTCTCGCAATCGCCAGCTTCGCCGTTTAGCCTCTCCCGATAGTCGCTCGGCGACAGCCCGGTTTTCTTCTTGAAGAGGCGGGAGAAGTGGTAGGGGCTTTGGAAGTTCATTGCCTTGGCGACCTGCTTGACCGAGAGCTCGGAGGTGCGGAGCATCTCCCCGGCGCGGCGGAGCTTTAGCTGCAAATGGTATTGGTAAGGCGTTAGGCCGGTCTGGCTCTTGAAGATTCGGAACAAATGGGCGCGGCCGACGTCGTATCGGGCGATCAGTTCTTCGATCACGGGCAGCCTGTCCTGCGATTCCTCCAACAAGAGCTTCAGCTCGCGGACGATCTGCTGCACCCGCGAGGTCTGCTTTGCCGATCGGGCCGCGCCGATCGCCGTGGCCAGCACGACCAACGCGTGCGAGGCGATGGTTTGTTGGAAGCCGGCCGATTCGGTCCGCAGCCCGTCCAGTATTCGGTTGAGCGAAGCCAAGATCGATTCGTCCGAACCGATCCTGAGCACAGCGCGATCCGGCGAGATGAACCCGCGCTCGAACAAGTTGTCGACGATCTCGCCGCGGAAATGGACCCAGTACGTTCCCCAGCCGACCGCTTTGTTCGGCCGGTAACGGTGCCACACGCCGGGGAAGAGGATCAAGAAGTCGCCGGCCTCGACGTCGACTCGGCCGGTGGGCGCAGACTCGAACTCGCCCTGGCCGTGCGTGACGTAGAGAACGGCGTATTCGTCCAGCACGCGGCCGGCCTTCCACGTATAAAAGTGGCCCGGCGGGTGCCCACGGCGTGGCAACCGGTTCGTTCCCAGCGGCGACGGCTGATAGCCGGCCCCCGTGACGTACAATCCCCAGCGGTGATCGGCCGGTCCGATGGGCAGGTAGCGGTAATACTCGCGGATACGATCGGGCATGGAGAGAACGCGCGGATTCGGCGATTTCTGACGCACAGGCATCGAATATACGGCCAGCCGCGCCGCGAATCAAGCGAACGCCATGATCGCGCCGTGGATACAAACGGTCATGCGAAGGTACTTTTGGGTATTCCGTCGCCTAACGTAAAACGGCATAATACGGGTCGATCTTGCGCGCTGGCCAAAAGCCAGCAACCGCCTGCCGTCCCGCCGCGAAACCCTGCCTCCCGCAAAAGGGCCCAATGCTCATGAGACGCCAATTGCTGCTGTGTTGCATCATTGCCGCACTGTCCGTCCTATCCACTGCATTCGCCTGGAAGCCACCTGCGCCGCAAGCCGGGACTAAAACGTCGAGGAAATGGCCAACCTTCGTCCTGGATACGGGCGAGTTCCCCGTCGGCAGTCACCGATCATCGGCGCCCCCACGCATCGACGCGACGGGGATGTTTGAGCAGACTCTTGAGTCAGTCCCGATCGACGGTTCAGCCAAGCTGGAAGTCAAGGTCTTTGCGCAACCATCAGATAAAGAACGGATCATGCGCACATGGGCGCAGGTCCGGCTCGTCGGCACGACAAAGCCTCGTCTGCTGAAGGAAGTAATCCTGGATCGCATTCCCGTTAACGGCCGGCCCGTCTGGTCCCACGGCGCCCGTGAGGCGGACCGCCAGATCATTCCCAGCCTGCAAAGCCATCCGGTCTTCCTGCCGGGCCAGTTCGTCGGCATC
>JAJFUI010000311.1 GCA_021372555.1 Planctomycetaceae bacterium
GACGAAATAGACGCTTCGCTCGATCGTCGGACGCAGGGAGTCGTCGGGGTCGTTCAAGTCCTTGCCCATGTCTGCGCCGGCCACAATCGCCAATCGCCAGACCGGATGTCCTTGCGGTGTCGTTTGGTTCAGCCGCACGCAGCCTACGTAGTGCCTCGCGCCCGAAGTATCGGTGCCGGCGAGAAACGGGGGATTTCGGTCGGTCGCGTCGGCGGACGGCTCCAATGGTCCAGCCGGATTGTACAACTCGACAAACAACGACCCTTGCGGCCTGTGCTGTTGGTCGAAATCGTTGTGGGCGTCGCCGCTCCCGACTTTGCCACCGTCGGCGTCGAGGTCTTCGGTCTTTCGGTCGTGGAAGGCCAACGTCTCCGTAATCAGCAGCTCCGGACGCTTACAGCCCCACACGCGGTAGGCCTTCGTGCCGGTGTTCCAGCCAGTAACGCGGTGCGATATGTCATTGTCGTAGGCGTAGCTGGGATCGTAGTCGAAGGGGATCATCACGTTGTCGCAGTCGCGGAAGCAGACGGCGTTAATCGCCCATTGGGCCACGGCGCGCGCCGCGCCAATGGCCCCTGTGGGGTCGGTCGCCGGTGGCTGCAACTGAAAGGCAGTTCGAAGACTTGCCCGATCTGCGAGTGTCAGCATCATGATGTACAAGTAGCGGGCCTGGAGCTGTCGGGCCGCGAGTGGGTTGGCGGCCAGGGTTCCAGGCGTGCTAAGGCCGTCGTAGCTTGCTGCGACGGAAATTGTGCTACCGGCGAGCGTCAGTTGTTTCGGGCTAGCCGGTGTCGCTGGCGCGTCGACAATGCCAGGATTGTTGGCGTCATCGGCGCGTCCGTTGCCGAACGGGCGGTTGATGTCCATGCGCAGTCCCGCCAAGACATCCGGCGGCAGCAATTGCGGGAGCCGTGCCAGGGCCTGCGCTTCACTCAGGGCGCCGCCACCGCTGGCAGCCGTCGCCATAAGGCGGGCCTTCAAGAGATCAGCGACGCGCGTGTTAGCTGCGGTCGGCGTCGCTGCTGAGGTCATTGGAACGCCCGGGACGGGCAGGTCCCAGCTTTCGGTCGTCACAGAATGCCGTTGCTGGTAGAGTACCGAAGTGGCGGGGACGCCTGAGGTGGTCTCGGTAAGAGCGAGCAGTCGAGCGGGTAAACCGGGTGCATCCTTGTCGAATGGCCGCAAAATCCGCTCCAACTCCGCGGGGCTGAAGGGGTTGTTGGGCGTGCCGTTGGGCAAACCGCGGGCGACGGATGGACCGAGGTTCAGTTCATAAGGGTTGTCGGCGGTGCTCTCGCCCATGTGGCTCATCCAAAGCGGGCGGCCGGCGACGTCCAGAGCGACCGCTCCGGCACCGAACGGGTCCGCTGGGGTGCCGTAGGAGTCGCGAACGTACGCGGGCGGCACGGCCGTCAGAAATCCCCACCAGTAATTGTTTGCGCCATTGTTTGCGCTGTCACCGGCGTACTGGAACCACTTGTTGATGCTCAACGTATCGACGCCCGCCGCGCCCGGCACGCCGGTTGCCCCATAGCGGCCTTGATAGCCGTTGGCACCGGTGAGCAATCGCTGGTAGAGCGTCGTGTCGGTCGGGGCCGATGGCGAAAGGACGTAGTTCAGATTGACGTCAGCGGGACCGAAGCCTTGGCCTCGCGGCAGCGAGACGCTGGCGACGCCACCGGCCAAGGTGCCGCTCCAGCAGAGCCCCATCGGCTGAACTTGTTGGGCGTAGGCAGCCGCTGTCTGTGCCAGCGAGCCGTGGGCGTTGAGGTTCAAGCGGCCGTCGAGGTCGACGCAGAGGATGGCGAAGAGGGGCTTGTAGAGGCGGCCGTCAGCCGTCGAACGGACCGGCATGCC
>JAJFUI010000322.1 GCA_021372555.1 Planctomycetaceae bacterium
CCAGCCCTTATTCCAGGCGTCCGTAATCAGCAAGACGCCAGCGGTTTTCAGGCTTGCTTTGATCGTCAGGCAGTCCGCCGACGCGTCAACCACCTCCGCTGTCCCAGGTGCAGCCGCCCCGTCCGGCTCCACTTCGGGAGGCTCCTCCAAAAGCACCGTCTTGCGCGCGTCGAAATCAGGCTTTTCCATTGCGGCGAATATGGCGTCCCGCCCCCTGACAACACGATAATCCTGCACAACCAGCACGTGCGGGAATGCGTCGGTGCGGCGTTCAACCTTTTGTTCGCCGTGCGTCTGAAAAAAAACGTACCGCAGACGCAGCATATCGAGGAAGCGGTGATGCACGTCGCGGAACTGGACATAAGGGTCGGCTTTTGTCTGCCCCTGCGAGTGGCCCACGAACTCCGCGTAGCGCAACGGCATCATCGGGTCGTAGGCGCCCCACAGGTCATAGGCGCGCAGCACCATCGCCTCGTTGGGACGAAGGAAATTCAAAATGCGATAGTCGCCTGGATGCGCGTCGAAGAAGTCACGTAGGCCTGGCGTCTCGAAGGTCGCCATATCGAACGTGTCTCGTGAATTGGCGGCAAATGCGAACACTTCCGCAACCGCCAACGCAGCGATGGCATACGGCGTCCAGCGGAATCGACGAGCCATCGCCAACAACGCCCCGAGCGCCAACAGTGTCCCGGCGGAAACTGCCAGACTGACAGCGGCCAAGCGCTGCCATACCAATACAGCTTGCTCCACCGTTTCGGGACGCACGTACGTTTCGTTGGTGCTCACAACACTCCGCACGATGCCCGCCCACCAAATGGCCGGGCCATCGCCGCGAGCTTCCCAGTGCAACACCGCGGATCCGATTCCTAGCAACACCGCAACGGCGAGGATGATCGCTGCCATCCGTCGCTCGCCGCCAGGCCGTCGGATCAGTTGCTCCATCCCCGTCCCGGCCAGCATCGCCATGAACACTGCGGCGAAGTACGCAAACTTGGCCGTGCCGCGAAAATTGCCGAAGCCTGGCAGCCCGTAGTAAAGCAACCGGAATAGGGGCGTGTGATCGCCCAGCGATAGTACGACCAACAACAGCACCGTCGGCAGGTAGATACGCCGCATGGGCCGCCCGCCGCGGACGACGCCGTAGATAACCAAAATCAAGCCGGCCACCCCAACGAACAGCGAAGCCTCCCAGATGTACGAGCGGCCCCAATACGCCGCATGCGCATTGTCGCCGAAGAATGTCGGCGCCACCAGCGTCAGTAAGTTCTCGGGCGGAAACGATACCATCGCCGCATCGGCATAGGAAAGACCACTGCTGCGCACGCTATCGCGAGAAGCCTCCCAGCCGGGCAATAGTTGGACTGCGGCCAACATCGCCCCGCCAACCAAGATGCACGCCCATCCCGCTAGCACCGCGGCCTTCCGTTTGGCCCCGAAAAGCTGAAAGCCGGAATAGATTCCTGCGGCCAACACTGTGTAATACACGTACTGCGGGTTCCCTGCAAAAATCTGCATCACCAGCGCGAACATCCCGATCAAACACCAGCCCCAGCCTGCCGACGCGAACAACTCGTCGATCGACAGCAGCACCAACGGGAACCAAATCATTGCTCCCAAGTTCGTGACGTGCCCCGCGAAAATGTGCCAAAACGACGGGCCGCAAAACATCAGCACTGCCGCGGCCATCAGGCACGCCACCGGATGCAATCCCCGCCGCCACGTCCACAGCCACGTGAAGAACCCGCCAAGGAAAACGTGCGCCGCGATGTACCAGTTCGTAGCCAACCCCAACGGCAGAACAAGATACACCCAGTTAAACGGATAGAACAACGCAGACTGAAAGTTGCCTAGAAACGGCTCCCCCCCGTACACGTGCGGATTCCAAAGCGCTAGATGGCCGTGCCGCAGCTCACGAAACCCAAAGTCTCGCCAAGGGAGAAACTGATAGCGGAGATCGCAGTAGCCGTGAGAGAGAATCCTGCTCGACGAGAACAACACGTCGGCAAACATCAAAAAAGTCAGCAGGAGCAAGACCGCAGTGCTCAGAATGAGCCACCACCGCGACTTGCTGCGGGACACCTCACTTTTTGGGTCGGTCCGTCGTTGCACCATCGCAAATCCTGACTGGCGTTCCATCTCGCCATGGACGGTTAAAGGGGACTGGCAACATTCAACGGCACACGAAGCGTCCGCCGCGCAACCCGATACTGCCCTGGCGTCTGACCGGTTGGCTTTCTGAAACCGCGCTGCATCGTCCCGACGTACGCAACGCCGGACAACTGCGCGATCTCGTCCAGCGACAAATCACTGACAAGCAACAACTCCTTCACCAGCGACCGAGATGCTCAGCAAATCGACGCGCGTGCTGCGAGAAATGGCGGCGTCGGCCACAAGCCGTCGCCAAATCAATCCATCGCATGCCCGTAGCCGCGAGACGATTCAATTAGGAGCGCAACCCGAAACGGTTTTGCCAAGACAACTGCTCCTCGGCGCGCATGTAGCGCGATTTGTTAGTTAGTATGACGAACGCGGTCATTGACGTCAAACACGGACACGTGGCACAATTCGGTGCGTCACTTCCCCCGGACCCTCAAGAGACACTGCCATGCGTCCATGTTATCCTCGATTGGGTCCTATAGTGCCCATCGGCCATGTCGCGGCCAGTCAGCCAGCAACAGCCGTGCTTGCGGTTGAACACCGATCCATGGCAATATCGGCATCAATAATGGCATTGGCAATTGCGGCTTCTCACATCTTCCCCGCGCCGGCCAATGCCGCGGAACCGGCGACGCCGACCTTCACCATTCGCGAACGCACGACCGACCCGCTCCTGCGTTCCGACAAGCCCTGGGAAAACTTCTCCATCAGCTATCCGACCGTGATTCGCGAGGGCAACCGGTGGCGAATGTGGTATGGCGCTTATGATCGAAGCTATAAGCGGGACGATGACGCCTGTCTCTGCTACGCCGAATCGCCCGACGGCGTCCACTGGTCCAAGCCGGACCTCGGACTGGTCGAGTATCACGGCGTCAAACATAACAACATCCTCATCTCCGGCCCGCAGATCGGCGGCTTCGCCTTCTCCGCTGTCTTTCTGGACAAAGGCAAACCCGCAGCTGAGAAGTACAAGATGATCTGGCAACGCCTCGATCCAACCAAGCAAGCTTGGTGGGTCTACGGTGCCATCTCGCCCGACGGCATCCACTGGTCGCTGCTCCCGAAACCGCTCAGTGCGAAGAACTCCGACACGCAAACCGTTTGCATTCCGGAGGGCCGTCGCTACCGCCTCTATACGCGACTGTGGGACCGGGGCAACTTCCGCGGCAATCGGCTGGTCGGGTACACCGAGTCCGACCGTTTCGGTGGCTTCCCCAACCCGATCGAAATCTTTCGGCACGACTCACAGGACCCGGCCGGAATGCAGTTTTACACCTCCGCCGCGACAAAGCTCGGCGATCATTTCTACGTAATGCTGCCCGCCGCGTTCTACACGAAGAACCAGACCGTCCGCAGCCACCTGGCCTGGAGCCGTGACGGCGTCCACTTCACCCGCTACGGCCGCCAGCCGGTAGTCGACATCGGCAACTCATTCGATCGCATGGGCGTTTACGTTGCCGCCGGTGCCACGCCCGGCGATGCCCCCAACACCTGGTGGTTCTACTATTTTGGCACCAAGCTGGAACACGACGTGAAGCCTGCCGACGTCAAATCGGAAGGCGGCATCGGCCGATTTCTGCTTGTCGTTCATTAGCGCGAGTGCAACGGGCACCGCTCGAATCTTCCGCGACAAAACGCAAGTGCTTACCCCGTAGCGTCTTAGTCGAAACACTCATCTTGCCACAGACACCTTTCCTTCTCAGTTTTACTTGCCCAACAACCCATTGACACCCGATCCCTAAGGTGGCAAAATAAGTGATTCTCGGCTGCGACGCGGCCGTTCTTCGAGGAGTGCGAGACAGCCCATGCCCACGATCAATCAACTGGTGCGGAAAGAGCGGCGGATGCCGCGGAAGTTCAGCAAGGCCCCCGTTCTGGACCAATGTCCCCAGAAGCGCGGCGTCTGCTTGCAGGTCAAGACGATGACCCCCAAGAAGCCGAACTCTGCCCTCCGCAAAATCACCCGCGTGCGGCTGAGCAACGGCAAGGAAGTCACCGTCTACATCCCCGGTGAAGGCCACAGCCTGCAAGAACACTCGATCGTCCTGGTCCGCGGCGGCCGTGTCCGCGACCTCCCCGGTGTCCGCTACCAAGTCGTCCGCGGTGCACTGGATACCCTCGGCGTCGAGGATCGCAAGCAATCCCGCAGCCGTTACGGCGCGAAGAAACCAAGCTAGAGTAACGGCTAGTGGTCAGTGGCCAGTGGTTAGTGATCCGTTCAAAGACGATTCCTTTCCTCGCCACAAATACCGCTAGCCGCTGATTACTGACCACTGACCACTGACCACTGACCACAACCATGGGCCGTTGGACTGCCAGCAAAACCACCTTGAAGCCGGATCCCAAGTACGGGTCGATCCTGGCCAGCAAGTTCGTCAACTGTCTAATGTGGAGCGGCAAGAAGAGCACGGCCGAAGCCGTCTTCTATGACGCCCTCGATAAGATCCACGAGAAGATCACCGACGTCGAGCCGATTCAGGTCTTTACCCAGGCGTTGGAAAACGTAAAGCCGAACATCGAAGTTCGCTCGAAGCGCGTCGGCGGTGCCTCGTACCAGGTTCCGATGCAAGTCAGCAAGGCCCGGCAGCAGTCACTGGCCATCCGCTGGATCCTCGGCGCGATCCGCGAAAAGAAGGGCCGTCCCACGGCCGAGAAGCTGGCCGTCGAGCTGCTGGCCGCTTACAATCGCGAAGGCACGGCGATGACCAAGCGTGAGAACGTCCATCGTATGGCCGACGCCAACAAGGCCTTCGCCCACTTCGCTTGGTAACGCGTGGCGCAGGCCTCCCGCCTGTGCAATCCTTGATTTTTTTCGCGCCGCGTCGGCTGCCCCCCCTTGCCGGCGCGGCGTTCTTTTTTGCGCCCACTGGCAGCCCCGCCTGCCGAACTGACTCCGAATCGCTATTGTCCGTTCGCGAGCCTCACCAGACTTACTCTTAAGGCCGCGTGTCGGTCGCTGACTTCACTCCCGAGGGCGCCCTGCCGTAGAATAGCGCGCTGAGCGAGGTCCGCATGGTGGGCAAGTACATCCTGATCCTCGGCGTCTTCTTGGCTTTGTTTGGCGCCATCGTCTGGCTCATCGAAAGCCTCGGCCTGCCACTCGGCCGCTTGCCTGGCGACGTCCGCATGCGGGGCGAGAACTGGTCCCTCTCGTTCCCCGTCGTGACCTGCATCATCATCAGCGTCGCGCTGACAGTGCTGGTCAACCTCGTTCTTTGGTACTTTCGGCGATAGCCAACGTCGGCTCATCGCCGCCAGCGTCACGCCATATACGAGCACTTCGCGGCCACAACCTGTGCGACGCTCACGCCGAGATAACGAGTGCCAATCGCGCAACGGCACCGCGGGACAGCTCATTCTGCCGCGGCCAATTCGAGGGAGAAATTGGCGTTAAGAAAAGTGGGCAGGCCACCAGCCGGGCCGCAAAAGCACGACGCCGGCGAACGCACACTGCCCGCTAGGGAGCTCCGACCAACACCGGACACTGCTCCGCGGCTTCGCGGCCCGCCATGCTGACAATCGCTTCGTCGTCATGGTCGACACGACGAGCAGACAGGCCCAAGACCACCTTTCTCGGCTCGACCGCGGCGATGCTGCAATTCCCTAGCAAGCCCTCCTGCCAACGCCAGTACTCCGCGGAAAGAAACGGATACGGATTGTCGCGAGTTGTTGCCCCCCGGCAAACGGCCGCTTCCCCTTCCTTGTACTCGTCACTGTCCGAGAGAAGCATCGGAGGGCAGCTCTCCGCAGCAAGGCGTACGCTGCTTCTGCCCAATTCCCGCTCTTCCTCGATCGCTTCGACAATCCGGAACATTCGCATCTGCTTATCCCTTTGCTGGTCACCTTCAGCGATTCTACGCCCGCCAAACGGCATCCGCAACTATCAATCGCTCGATAAAGCAGTTTTCTCGGCGATTGCGTTCCCGTCAGGCAACTCTGGCAAGCAATAACGCGCCGATCGCGGCGGCGTCGAGCCGCCTCGCACGCCGCAACCGATTCGCATACCCCACAATGACCAGCAAGTCTCAGTCGCGATCAGACCTGCCTGCGCCGAGCGTGTCGGTGAATTCCGTGGCAGACGATGCCGCTTCGTTTCGAAGGCAAGCGAACGTTAAAAACATCCGCCAGACACGGCCACGCTCTGCACCAAAGCCCCCAGACTCTTGTCTCCCGCACCCTACAATGGTATGGTTCTTGGTGTTTTCGCGCACATGCATAAGGAGCAATATCAATGGCAAAGAAACAACCCGCCCCCAAGAAATCAACGCCGGATAGCGCCCGCCAACTGATTGATGCGATCACGACCGTCAAGCAGCTTCAAGATTTCATCAAGCAACACGGCACCGTAGAAAACGCCCTGGCCGCAGCGGTCCGCGTTCACGGCCTTATCGAGATGACCGGCGGCTTCGACCAGTTGCGTCAAGCCCTGGAAATCGTCGGCCAAGAATCGACCGCCCCGCAACAGTAGTCGGCCACTTGTGCGACGCAGTCTTGGCATGTTTGTCCAGGAGTGCGGCGGCAACGGCTACAAGTTTCGTTGGATGAGTTTGGTCTGCCGCCGCGCCGCGTCATAGGGTGTTCTTCGCTGAAGAACCACCTGCCCTAGCATCTCGCGAACCCGCAGCGATCTCCAATTTTCACTCGCGGTTGCTAGAATGACCATCGGCACGCGGTTGCTTGCACAAACCATTGACGCCGGGGGTGCCACTTTCAAGGAGCCATGCCCATGCAACTCATCACCGTAGCAATCGATAAGCCCGAAGACGTCAACTTTGTTCTCGGGCAGACCCATTTCATCAAATCCGTCGAAGACCTCCACGAGGCCCTCGTTGGCGCCGTCCCCGGCATCAAGTTCGGCCTCGCATTTTGCGAGGCGTCGGGCAAGTGCCTGATCCGCTGGTCCGGCACCGACCCCGCCATGATCGATCTGGCCCAAAAGAATGCGAAGGCGATCGCTGCCGGCCACACCTTCATCGTCTTCTTGGGTGAAGGCTTCTACCCAGTGAATGTGCTCAACACCATCAAAATGGTGCCGGAGGTTTGCCGCGTCTTCTGCGCAACGGCCAACCCAACCGAAGTGGTCATCGCCGAGACGGACCAAGGGCGTGGCATCCTCGGCGTTGTCGATGGCTTCTTGCCCAAGGGCATCGAAGACAACGAGGAAATCAAGTGGCGTCAGGATCTTTTGCGCAAGATCGGCTACAAGGCGTGACCAAACGAGGTTTCAATGGGGAAGAACTTTCCCAAGAGCGGAAAGAAGGCTCGCCCCAAAACCGCCGTGAAAGGCAAACGCTTCCTTTGCGCCAGATGCCGTAAACGAAGCCCAAAACCCGTCAAGACACCCGCCCCCTGGTACTGCCCGAACTGCCAACGAGAGATCGACGAGGCCCGTGCCAAAGAATCTACTGGCTGAACAGGGCAACCGTCGAATAGACAAGCGTCATTGCGCCGACGATGCGAACATGGCAGGAGGGCGTCGCGAACCATTGGGCGCGAGTAAAGCCGTAGTGGCCTGTCCAGTCCGAGAACTCGTCGCTTGCGACTACTGCGACGAAGCCGGCAAACGCGAAAATCATCAGTCGGAGACGATTAATCTCCAAGTAATTGCCGAGTCGCCAATAGCGTAGCCCTGCGCAAATCAGCACTGCAAGCGCCCCAAGGTGAAGCCAATATTGCCGAAGAATGCCTTTGATCGTTTCCATTTCTCTTTCCCCTCCCTCTTCTCGCAATAAGCGGTCACTTTGTTCTCATGGCACGCAGCGTCCGCCTTTTCCCGTCCCGACATTGGCAGCGTTAATTTAGCGTTTCGGTCGGGAGTTCGTAAAGCACGCCGCACGTCGAGCCAAAGCCACAGGGCGTCCGAATCGTCCCGGACCGCCCAAGAAACGAAAAAACCCCGGGCGAGGCCGGGGTCTGTTAAGCTGGGGAACTAGGATTCGAACCTAGACTAAGTGATCCAGAGTCACTTGTGCTGCCGTTACACTATTCCCCAATGAACGGCGTCAGCGATCGACTTTCAGCATTCAGCACCGCAGACGTCTGAACGCCGTTAGTTAACCGCTGACAGCTAATAGCTTAGGACCGCCCGCCGTCGTCGTCAAGCCCATCGGCCTCGGGTGTTGACGGCCCGACGATCCAGGCCGTAGAATCTTCGGCATCAGGCGTTTCTGCGGTGGCCAACAAGGTGGCGGAATGGCGATCCTTCAGGCGGTCCAAGGCCCCGAGCCAGGCAGAACATTCCCCCTGGACGTGGCATCCATCATCCTCGGTCGCCACCCCAACTGCGACATCGTCCTCGAATCGGGCTCCGTCAGCCGCCAGCATGCCCGGGTGCTGAACATCGAGGGCGTCTATTGGATCGAGGATCTGCACAGCCGCAACGGCACGCTCCTGAACGGTCGCCCCGTCACCACCCGGCAAATGCTTTGTGACAACGATCAGATCGGAATCTGCGATCTCTCGTTCTCATTCCACCTTGGGCCCGAAGATGTCTCCGTCACGCCGCCCGCCGGCCAGCGCCGTGACACGCCGCCGGCAGCCACCATCGTCGACGATGACCGGCCTCACGGCGCCTCGACCATCATGTCGAAGTTCGCCCTGAGCACGGGCGCCACCGGCCTGCGTCTTGAGGTGAACCCAGAAGCCAAACTGAAGGCCCTACTCGAAATCAGTCAGAACCTCGGCAAGGCCCTCGCGCTGGCCGACGTCTTGCCCAAGCTGCTCGACAGCCTCTTCGCCATCTTTCTGCAAGCTGACCGGGCGTTCATCGTCCTCCGCGAGCCGACCACCGGTCGCCTCGTCCCCAAGGCCGTCAAGCACCGCCGCGCCGATGACGCCCAAACGCTCCGCATCAGCCGCACCGTGGTCAGCAACGTGATGACCACCAAAGAGGCGATCCTCTCCGCCGACGCCGCCTCCGATTTCCGTTTCGGCATGGCCGAGAGCATCGTCGACTTCCAGATCCATTCGATGATCTGCGCCCCGCTCGTCAATCGCGAAGGCGAAGCGTTGGGCGTCATCCAGCTCGACACCCTCGACCCGCGCAACCGCTTCCAACCCGACGATTTGGAAATGCTTGCCGCCGTCGCCTGTCAGGCGGCTTTCGCCGTCGAGAACGCCCAGCTCCACGAGATGGCGATGCAGGACCAGGCCCTGCGACGCGAGTTGGCCGTCGCGCACGAAGTGCAGCGTGGTTTCCTCCCCGCCACCGCTCCCCGCATCCCCGAATACGACTTCTTCGAGTTCTACGAGCCCGCCAGCCAACTGGGCGGCGACTATTACGACTACGTCGAACTGCCCGGCGGACGGCTTGCGATCGTTGTGGCCGACGTCTCCGGCAAAGGCATCTCCGCCTCGTTGCTAATGGCCAAGCTCTCGGCCGAAACTCGTTACTGCCTGGCCAGCGAGCCCGAGCCCGCGCAGGCGATGGGTCGCCTCAACCGCGTCTTTTGCGAAAGCGCCTGGGAAGACCGCTTCGTCACCATGGTCCTCGCCGTCCTTGATCCGCGACGCCATGGGCTCGCGATCATCAACGCCGGCCACCTTCCGCCGCTCTTGCGTCGCGGCCCGCATGTTGTCGAGCCCGTGGCCCAGTCGGAAGCGAATCTGCCGCTGGGCGTTGACCGCAACGTTGACTACGCCGAATATTTGCTGCCTCTTTCACCCGGCGACTCGCTAGTCCTGTACACAGACGGCATCACCGAGGCAATGAACACCAAGGACGAACTCTATGGCCTCCCTCGGCTGCTGACCGTCCTCGATTCAGACGTCGACCGCGTCAAGCTGCTTGGCCGCCGCATCCTCGACGACGTCAAACGCTTCGTCGGCCCGCGCCCTCAAAGCGACGACATGTGCCTGAGCTGTTTCGGTAGAGTGAAGGTCTAAAACCTAGCCTGCACACCCCGTGTGCGGAACAAACCGCAGCGACGGTCGAACCACCGTTCCCCGCCGCCGGTTATAGCAGGGAGCCGAAAAGTGTCCACTCTCCTCGACGCTCGGCCCAGAAACCGAGCCGTCTCACTCTCCTTTATTAAGGGACGCAATCATGGCATGGCTCGCACGCGCAAGGCAGCAACCGTCCGAAACGCAACCCGACAAAAAGGCCGTCCCTCCCGCGAGGCCGCAAACCGACCTCGATCGCCGGGCAATCGAAATCGGCCGCGACATCCTTAAATCGGCCCGCGAACATCGCACCAGCGTCTTCTCTTCCCGCTTCTGGTCCGACAAGTTGATGAACTGGGCCATGAAAGACCCGGCGTTCAAAATCCAGCTCTTCCGTTTCATCGACGTCTTCCCGACGCTCCGCACGCCGGAACTCGTCCACGATTACCTCTTCGACTACCTCACCCAACCCGGCGTCACGCTCCCGCCGGCGATGGGCCTCGGCCTCAAAGCCGGCGGGCTCGCCAAAGGCGTGATGGCCAAGACGATCGCCAGCCAAATCACCAGCATGGCCGGCAACTTCATAGCCGGCGTCGACGCCGCCTCCGCCCTGCCCAAGCTCAAGAAGCAATGGACCGAGGGCCTTGCCTTCAGCGTCGACCTCCTCGGCGAAGCCTGTCTGAGTGACGAAGAAGTGGCCGTCTATCAGCGACGCTACCTCGACCTCATCGAAACGCTGCCCGCCACGGTCGCCCAGTGGCCGTCGAACCCGCTCCTGGAAAACGACCACCTCGGCCCGATCCCGCGGACCAACGTCTCGATCAAGATCAGCTCCCTCTGCGCCCGCACCGATCCCATCGCTTTCGAGGGCTCGCTCCGCGCGCTGATGGACGGCCTCCGCCCCATCCTCAAAGCCGCCGCGAAGAACAACGTCTTCGTCAACTTCGACATGGAGCAGTTCGCCTTCAAAGACCTCACGCTCTCGCTCTTCGAGCGATGCTGCGAAGAAATCGACTTCCCCGCCGGGCTGGCCCTGCAATCTTACCTCCGCAGCGCCACCGCCGACGCCCAGCGAATCATCGATTGGTCCAAGCGAACCGGCCGCCAGGTGACCGTGCGGCTCATCAAGGGCGCCTACTGGGACTACGAGTCGATCAACGCCGAGCGGATGGGCTGGCCCGTCCCCGTCTGGAGCGAAAAGACTCACACCGACGCCAATTTCGAGCGTACCGCCGAGCTGCTTGTCGATGCCATCCCCCGCACACTCGGCGAAGGCGGCGTCAAGCTGGCCACCGGCTCGCACAACGTCCGCTCGATCTCCTACGTCCTCGCGCTGCTCGAAAAGCGCGGCCTGCCCACCAGCGCCTACGAAGTCCAAAAACTCTCCGGCATGGCCGATCAACTCCGCTTCGCGCTAAGCCAGCGCGGCATGCGCATCCGCGAGTATGTCCCGGTCGGCGAGATGATCCCCGGCATGGCCTACTACGTCCGTCGCCTCTTGGAAAACACCTCGAACCAATCGTGGCTCCGCGCCAGTTTCGCCGACGAAGCCTCCGACGACGTCCTGCT
>JAJFUI010000324.1 GCA_021372555.1 Planctomycetaceae bacterium
CAGGGAAGGTTGGCATTGAAACGGACGAGCCGCCCGACGAAACCACCGATGGTTGCCGAGCGGTGGCGTAAAGAAAGTGGTCAGTGGCTAGTGGATAGTGGCCAGACAGACCTACTCTCGTTCCCGCGCTCGCGTGTGGGAACACACTGTTCGGACGCTCCCGCGTCCCCGGCTTTGTGATGGGTCGTAATCTCGCGCCTGACGAGGAAGAATCAGCCGTGAAGCCGTCAACCCTTTCCGCCCGCCTTGTCATCGCCGTGTTGTTCTTTCTGGCATCCCTTTCCGCGCTGTTCGGCGGGGAGAAACCCGCGGCGAAGCCCGACCCGATTCTGGCGGACTTGAAAATAACCGCCGCGCCGGACTGGGCGATGAAGTGGGACAATCAGGCGAACAAGCCCGGACCACCGTCACTGGAAATCAGGGTCTATCTCCGGGGTACCGCCATCGACCAGGCCAGCGCAAGCGGAAGGGTCCGATTGGATTCGCTTTTGGACGAACAAGGCAAGTCCTACCGTAGAGCGTGCGACGAATTTTGCAGAGACTGCATGTTCGCATTCTGGCATGAACTTAATGGCGAGAAGCAGGACAGTTGCCAGCTCTTTTTCACCATTCCAAACCGGCCCCCGATCCATGCGATCCGCGAACTGCGCGGCAGCGTAACCATTGAAACCGGTGGAACACCGCAGGACATCGTCATCGACGACGCGTTTAAGCGACTGGAGGATCGCGCCAACAACGACGAGCTTGATCCCGACGGTTGGGCAAAGCCGTTGCCCGACAAGCGTCTCCAGGAGCTTGGCGTGATCGTCCGAGTCGCCCGCCTGCCAATCGACAAGCACCGTGCCACCGAGGTTAAAGACTCGATTCGCATCAAGGTGGAATCCAAAACTCGTGCGCTCGTCGGCTACGAGGTTTTGGATGCCCGTGGAAAACGAATTCCCACCGGGTCGAACTCATGGAGCGGAACCACGACCCTCTGGGATATCTACTTCGACAGCCCCGGCATCGTTCCTCGCGATGCCCGCTTGCGACTGATGTTCCGACAAGGCGTCCGACAGGTTCACGTCCCTTTCACGCTGAAGGACATCGCGGTTCCGAAGATCGACAAGAACAGCCCGGACATTCTTAAAGTCCCAGCTTCGCCGGAGGACGCTTATATCGAAGCCGAGCCCGTGGCGGCGAACGATCCCATTCTGGCCGGATGGAAATTGACGGCAAAAGCGGCTTGGCGTCCTTGGCAGGGCAATGTCAGACCGCCCGACTTGACGGTAAAGATTGAAGCGGAAGGCGCGGCGGCGCGGTTGGCTAGCGCCTATGGCGAGTTCGATGTCGAATCGGCTTTGGACGACCGCGGCCAACCGCTCGATTTTTCGGACACGCCATGGGAGATGAAAGCCCTCCTCTGCAACAGTGACAGGCTTTCCATCGAAATCGCCGCTCCTGCGGCATCTCCGACGCGAAAAGTGCGAGAGTTGCGCGGCGCCATGACGATTCAGACGGGAGGCCGCATCGAAACCATCGCCATCAAGCATTTTCTGAAGAACATCGAGACCAGCGGCACGATCGACGATCCCACGCTGAAATCCCTGGGAATCGGCGTCAAGGTCGAGCGGCAGAAGGACCTCGCCGCATCCTACGGCGGGACTGAGGCGCTGAATATTGGGTTGCAGTGGAAACGCAACCCCGTGGTCAAGTGCGAGGTCTGTGATGCAGAAGGAAAGCGTTTGCAGACTAGCAACTGGTCGCTTTCGCTCACAGGCCGTCGCTCGGTGGCTTGTTGGCAATCGTTCAAGGAGCGCCTTCCGCAAGACGCGCAGCTACGCATTTCCGTACGAAAGGACAGCCGAAAGATCCGCGTGCCGTTTGCGTTCAAAGACATCGAGATCCCGCCTCTGCCCAAGGAGGAGGACGACGCACCTGGCCCAGGCACGGCCGTCCCCCAAGCACAGTAGGCGAAGCCGACGTAAAGTCCCGACTCGCAAACCCTGACTTTTGACCACCCATGCCCGGCTCTTCTGGAAAACGCCGCATCGGCCTGCTTGCCGGCTGGGGCCGCTACCCGGTGGTGATCGCCGAGGCGCTGCGGCGGCAGGGGTGCGAGGTCTACTGTCTGGGGACGATTGGACATGCCGATCCGGCGCTGGCGGGCGTGTGCGATGAGTTTCACTGGCTCGGGCTGGCCAAGTTCGGCACGGCCATCCGCTATTTCAAGCGGCATGGGATCACGGAAGTCACGATGGCGGGCAAGATTTTCAAGGTGCGGCTCTTCCAGCGGTTCAGTTGGATCCGCCATCTGCCCGACCTGCGGACGATCCGCATGTTCGCACCACACTTTTGGACCCGCAAGAAGGACTGCCGCGACGATTCGCTGCTGATGGCGATTGTCAACGAGTTTGCTAGTGAGGGAATTCACATGGCGGCGGCCACCGACTACGCCCCGGAACTGCTTGTGCAGGAGGGGCAAATCACGCGACGCGGCCCGAGCGCGTGGCAGCAGAAGGACATCGCCTTCGGCTGGCGAATGGCCAAGGAGATGGGCCGGCTCGACATCGGCCAGAGCGTGGCGGTGAAGGACCAGGCGGTGCTGGCGGTCGAGGCCGTCGAGGGAACCGACGAGTGCATTCGCCGGGCCGGCTCGCTCTGCCGGGCTGGCGGGTTCACCGTGGTGAAGGTGGCCAAGCCGCAGCAGGACATGCGATTTGACGTGCCGACAATCGGGCTCTTGACCGTCGAGACGCTTCTGAAGGCCGGCGGCAAGGTGTTGGCGGTTGAAGCCGGCCGCACCATCTTCCTCGACCAGCCGGCTGTCATCGACTTCGCCGATCGCAACGGGCTGGTGATTGTGGCGGTCAGCAACCCCACGTAGGGTGCGTGAAACGCATTAGTGACAGCGCTCGTGGTGCGTTTTACGCACCTTACTGCCCGGCCGCTGGTCAATCCGGTTCGGAAGGCGATATAATCGTCGCTTCGGCACCCGCCCGGAAGGACTCTCGTATGACATTAGCGACCGGCCGCGTTTACCAAGGTGACTGCATTAAGCTGTTTAACGAGATCGAGCCGGGCAGCGTCGATCTGGTATTCGCCGATCCGCCGTTCAACATTGGCTACGAGTACGACGTGTACCACGACGAGCGGTCGGACCACGAATATCTTGACTGGACTAAGCAGTGGATGGCCGGGGTGGCGAGTGCGCTCAAACCGGACGGCACGTTCTGGCTCGCCATCGGTGACGAGTACGCCGCGGAGTTGAAGCTGGTTGCCCAGCGCGAGTGCCACTTCACGTGCCGAAGCTGGGTTATCTGGTACTACACGTTCGGCGTCAACTGCACCCGAGGGTTCAGCCGCTCGCACACCCACCTGTTTCAGTTCGTCAAAGACCCGAAACAGTTCACCTTCAACGGGGACGATCCGGCGATCCGGGTTCCATCCGCGCGGCAGTTGGTCTATGCCGACAAGCGGGCGAATCCTAAAGGGCGGCTGCCGGACAACACGTGGATTCTCCGTCCGCTAGACGCGCCGGACAGCTTTTCAGCCGACGAGGACGTCTGGTATTACTCGCGAGTCGCTGGCACGTTCAAAGAGCGCGAAGGGTTTCACGGCTGCCAGATGCCGGAGCAACTCTTAGGGCGAATCATCCGCTGTTCGTCCAACCCGGGCGAAATTGTCTTGGATCCTTTTGGGGGAAGCGGCACGACGCTGGCGGTCGCCAAGAAGCTCGGCCGGCAATGGATCGGCTTCGAGTTGTCCAAAGATTACGTCGAGAAGATCAACGACCGGTTGGGAGGCACGCAAGTAGGCGAGCCGCTGGACGGTGCGGCTGATCCGCTCCGCAGCGCCCCGCCGACACCGGTGGCGCCGAAAACCAGAAAGCACCGGACCGTCACATTCCACCGGAAAAAGCTTGTTAGGGAGTAGTACCATCGTGCTCGCCTCGCAAGCAAGCGGGAGAGGGGCAGGGGATTAGGGCGGACAAAATCATTGAGAGATCGTGGTCACCGATGACCGACTTTCCCAAGGTATTCCGCGTGCGTCAGAAGTTCGACGCCCCACGCGTCGAGGACGTGCCGGGCGAGGTGCGTCGGCAGCTTGAACGGCTGGAATTGGGCAAGACGGTTCGCCCCGGACAGAGCGTGGCC
>JAJFUI010000339.1 GCA_021372555.1 Planctomycetaceae bacterium
ACTGGAACGGGTTCTTCAGAAGCCGATAGTTCAGGTTACGCTGCCAACCAACATGGTTGATTCGCCAGCCATCCGCTGGCACGAGACGCTGATGCCGAAATCGCCGTACCGAATCAAGCCGGGCGACCTGCTTTTTATCGACGCCACGGACACATTGCCAAATTCGCCGATTCGCGGGGAATACTTGGTCGAGCCCACCGGTACAGTCGCCCTCGGTCCGCGTTACGGTCGGGCCAAGGTACAATGTCTAACGCCGCTAGAGGCAGAAGCAGCCGTGCGAAAGAAACTAAACGAAATGCTGCATTATCCTGATGTCACGGTTACACTCGCCGGTTGGGAGGGCGAAGGCCTAACGTTCGGCCGTCCAGCCCCTATCGCCGCAACACCGGAACGACCAGCCGCCGACCAGTCGCCGGCGCTTCCATTGCCGTTGGATGCGATAAGCGATGGTCCGATGCAGCGGCTTAGCAGGCCAACCGTCGTCGTCGAGGCCACCTACCCCGACGCCGCGGCGGACGTTATCACCGACAGCGTCGCCGCTCCGATCGAGCAACAGGTCAACGGCATGGAGCAAATGGAGCACATGCGCTCGCAATCCGCCAAGGGGACGTACAGACTTCAAGTCATGTTCAATCGCCAAGTCGGCCTGGTGGCAGCGAGGGCGATAGTCGAAAGCCGTGTGAAGCTGGCATTGCCCATGTTGCCGGACGCAGTACGCCAGGCGAGCGTGAAGGTGAAAGAAGAGCGGGCCGTGGCGACCGGTCGCGAAGCCGAAGAGGGCCCGGTTGTCGATTTCGTGTTGTGTGGTGCATCGAACGACAAGGTGCGGCAATGGGCCAGCGAGCTCGTCAAGCGGCTGCGAGCAAGCAAGAAGCTCGTCGATATCCGCATCGTTCCCGACCCGGCACAGCAACACTCAGTACCGCATATCGATGTTGATCGGAAGAAACTCAGGTCGCTCGGCATCTCGATCGAGGACCTCCTCGAACGCGTGGCGCCGGACGGCAAGTCGGTCCTCGCCTCCAAGAGCACGGCGGACATCGGCAAGCTGACGGTTCGCAACGCGAAGGGAGAGATGGTTCCGCTCTCGCGTTTTACGACCGTGCGGGAGACAATGACGCCGGACCGAGTTGACCGCTTTGACATGCACCCATCGGTGGAAATCACCGCCAACGCTGGGCCTGGCGTGCAGGCCAGCCAGGCTCGTTCGCTTTGCCGCGAGATGGTTGGCGTGAGTCTTGCGGAGTACGGCGCGCAAGGACTTCCGAGTGGCGTTCGGGTCCTCTGGTTGCTGGAGCCAGCGCAAGGCGGTGCTCGGGCACCGTGACCGTTCACGGCAAGGCGCAATGGGCGGCATGGCGTGCGCCACCGGCGCCGCTGCGATCGGGCTTGTCGGAGAGGCCAAGCCTTCGCCGCTTGAAGGGCAGTCCCGTCTTCGCTGACACGAGAATTAGGACGGTCCGCCGCTTTACTCTTGCGTCGGGGCTTGCGGCGAGGACTCTTGGCCGACGATCTCGAGCGCCTTGGTCAATTGGTCGA
>JAJFUI010000340.1 GCA_021372555.1 Planctomycetaceae bacterium
ACTGGAACCGGCCGTGCGAGAGCAGTTGCTCCGTCGCGTGGATCGGGCCATTGCGGACACCAACCAGTTAATCGAGCAGCACCGGCCTCAGCTCGAACTGGCCGAGAAGAACAATAATGTGCGTCAGGACGTCGAGCGGCAGAAGAAGGTGAAGCTCGAAGTCCAGGAGAAGTTTGCCCTGAAGGTGAACGAGTGCAACAAGCTCATGGAAGAGGAACGCTACGATGAGGCCATGGTCGTGGCGAAACAGGCGTTCGAACTAGCTCCGGACAATCCGGTTGCCACGCAATTGATGTGGCAGACGAAGTTCGTCAGGAACTACCAGAAGTCGAAGTCGATCCAGGAGCAAAAGGAGCAAGGGGTCGTCGACGCACTGGATGCCGTTGAAAAAGCTGGCATACCGTCTAGCGGGGAAAACCCGTACGTGCACCCCGACGCCAAGGAATGGGGAAAACTGTCGGAACGGCGGCAGAAGTACGCCAAGGAAGGCCGCCATTCGCGTTCGGAGCGGGAGATTGAGATCGAGAAAAAGTTGCGGACGCCGGTGTCGCCGCAATTCACGAATGCACCGTTGAGCAAGGTCATGGAGTATCTGACCAAGCTCGGCGGCGTGAACCTGTACCTGGATCCGCAAGGGCTGGCCGAAGAGGGTGTGACCACGGACACGCCGGTCACCATCGACCTGCGTCAAGAGATCATGCTCAAGAGCGCCTTGAACTTGATCTTGCAGCCGCTGCATCTGAGCTACGTGATCAAGGACGAGGTGCTGAAGATTACGAGCGAGCAGATGCGGGACGGACAGGTGTATACCGTCACGTACTATGTAGGCGATCTGGTTCAATCGGTACCGAACTTTGTGCCGGGACACACTGGGCTCCAAAGCGCGTATGACAACGCCATGGGAGCGGTAGGGCTTGGCGGCGCGATGCCGTTCGCCCAGTCCACGAGTTCGCCCATGGCGGTAGCTAGCCACGACGGCAAGACAAACACCGCGGCCACGAATCCGACCGTGTTGGCACAATTGACGGCGGCCGGACATCCCGGCACGCCCAACGCGTCGAAGACCGCGCCAACGGCGGGTGGACCGGGCGGGGCGGGCGGCGCCACGCAGCCGGACTTCGACAGCCTGATCGAGTTGATCAAGTCCACGGTAAAGCCAACGTCGTGGGACGATGTGGGCGGATCGGGCTCGATCGCCAACTTCGAGACCAACCTGACGATCGTCGTCAGTCAGACGCAGGAGGTTCACGAGGAAATCGCCGACCTGTTGGAGCAATTGCGGCGGCTTCAGGACCTTCAGGTCACGATCGAGGTTCGGTTCATCACGCTCAACGACAACTTCTTTGAGCGGATCGGCGTGAGCTTCGACTTCAACATCAACGACAACATCGACAAGGTCGCCGGCTATCCGACCTTCCAACTGCAGAACACGAACGCCCTGACCAGTTCGGCGATCAATCAGGGCTACTCGCGCAACTATGCCAACGCGGACACCAGCCGAACGGTGACCGTCGGCCTTAGCACGCCGACGACGTACAGCACCGATCTGGACGTTCCATTTTCGCAGAACAGCTACGGGTTGGCGGTGCCGCAGTTCGGCGGGTTCGACGCCACGGCTGGCGCCCAGCTAGGATTCGCGATCCTGAGCGACATCGAGGCATACTTCTTTATTGCCGCGGCCCAGGGCGACAAGCGGAGTAATGTGCTACAGGCCCCGAAGGTGACGCTGTTCAACGGTCAGCAGGCGATGGTGTCGGACACGTCGCAAAGCCCGTTCGTGATCAGCGTGATCCCAGTGGTAGGCGACTTTGCCGCCGCACAGCAACCGGTGATCGTGGTGCTTAACGAAGGGACGTCGATGACGGTGCAGGCGGTGGTTTCGCGGGATCGGCGATTCGTCCGGTTGACGGTGGTGCCGTTCTTCAGCAAGATCACGGCGGTCAACACGTTCCAGTTCACCGGCTCGACGACGACCACGACCGACTCAACACGCAGCGGTCTGTTCCCGAACGCGACGGATCCATCGAAGTTGTGGAACAACAAGGGCGACAATTCAACGACAACCAACACGGGCACTACGGTGCAGTTGCCGACGTTCTCCTATGTGACGGTAACGACAACCGTAAGCGTGCCGGACGGCGGCACGGTGTTGCTGGGCGGCATCAAGCGGCTCAGCGAAGGCCGCAACGAGTTCGGCGTGCCACTGTTGAACAAGCTGCCGTACATCAACCGTCTCTTCCAGAACGTGGCGATTGGCCGCGAGACGCAAAGTCTGATGATGATGGTGACGCCACGCATCATCATCCAGGAAGAGGAAGAGGAGAAGATGGGCGTGCAGCCTGCTCCGTAATCGGGCGACCCTGCCCGTTGGCCCCGAGCGGCCGCGGGCAACGTGTGGCCACAAAGCGTCTTCCCTGTGCCGCCGCTAGCTTACCCCCCCTGAGCTGGCGGCGGCCGCTTTTCTTGACAGCGGGCCGGGCCGCCGGCGTGGCGGACTCCGGTAAACGGGGACAAGGTCGCGCGGTACGGGCGAGCGGCGGTTGCCGGATGCTGGCAAATTGCTGAGAATGTCGACGCGACGGCAGCCGTCGCGTGCGTCGGAGAGACACCTCGTCGGCGGCGCAGGTGCGAGCCGCCTTGGCCGATGCGTTGTGGGCGTGAGCGAATCCCGAGCGCGATGAGGTGATGGGGGCCCAAGAAAAAACACAAGCCCGCCGAAGCAGGCTTGCGTGATATGGTTTCCATGCTCTGCGTCGCGAGGAGACGCGGCAGGGAAAGTTAGCTTTTGCGTCGTGCCCGCTGCCAAACGAGCAGGCCAACTGCGGCTACGCACAACAGGGCGAAGCTGGCTGGCTCGGGGACAACGCCGATGGAGCCGTTGACGATCGTGGCCGGGTCGCCGACGAAATCGGTCGTGTTTTGCGATCCTTCATAGTTGAAGTCGGCAGCAAAGGCCCAGGTGCCGGAGGTGAATCCGGTGGTGTCGATATAGACGGTGGCCAGCAGCCCGTTGCCGAGGACGCCATTCGGGTTGGACACATAGGTGTCGGTGAGGATGGTCCACGAGCTAGCCCGATTGTCGAATTGGCCAGGGGTGGCACCGGCGAAGATGGTCCCGGTGAGAATGTCCCACGATTGAATCGTGGGCCCGGCGGTTCCGTCGCCAACCTGCAAGTAGAGGTTGACTCCGTGTACGTACTCGGTGCCGGTGACGCTGATCGTCACGGCTTGATTCGCCTGGTTAGGCTGGAGCAAGTGGTCACCGACGGTGATGACTGGCGTTGCCAGAGCCTGTGATGCGATCAGAAAGACGGCCGAAATCCAAAGCGGCAGAACGCGGCTCATAGAGGACTCCTCGCGAAAGAGAATGGCCCGGAAAGCTGACAAAAGAGGGAGCTTTGCAAAATCTGAGTGCTATTGTAGCTATTCGTAAACATCGCGCCAAGCATCCAAGGGCGAATATCTGCAACGATTTTGCGGGCGTTTTTGTCTGCGTCCGCTGTCATAAACCCAGTTCCTGGAGCTGCAAGTCGCTAAAAACGGCATCCAGTGCGTCAAAGGCAATAGCCTGGGGGGGCGTACACTCCACATCGCCGGCGGGGTCAACGACAGGCACCGCGGCGAAAGTCGCAGGCGCTGGTTCTTCGTACCGCTGGTTATTCAGCGGCGTAATAAGCTGAAGCGCGTTGCCAAAGACAGCTTGGTTGCTCGCCGCGATCAGGGCATCGGTGGCGTTGATCTTGCCGTCTCGGTCGTAGTCGTAGGGGCTGGTAATCGCCACTCGGGCGAAGACTTGGGTGTGGCTGGCGGCGGCATAGGCGTCGGTCCCATTGACGTAGGCGTTGCTGAGCGAGTCGCCGCATTCGCCGATGGCGTTGCCGAAGTAGAAAACATCGGGCGCGGACAACGCGGTAGCGGCCGTGGCAAGAATCTTGATCTGGAGCCATTCTTTTTGGATGGCGTTATCGGGCCAGATCATCGTCACGCGGACTGCACCACCGGGCAGCGTGCGCCAAGTGACGCTGGGCGCAGGAGCGGCAGTCCACTTGACGGGGTCGCTTGGATCGTTGCTGTTGCCGACCTTGAAGGCGAAGTCGGCGGCCGTCAGAGGGCCGGAAACGCCCGCAATGTCCGCCATGATGCCGTTGATGCCGCGGCTGTAGCTGGTGTAGTTGCTGAACGTCGCCTTGTTGCCGGGCAGCAGCGCGGTCTTGTCGGTGGCGATTGCGTTATCATCTTGGGCGTTGGCCGCGGGGTTGTTGCCGTCGAAATACGAGTTGTTGTAGAAGATATAGCGGCCCACGACCGCGGCGACGTCATCGTTGAAGATCGTACCGGACGCACTGGCCGTGGTGATTACGGCGTCTGACGAGGGGCCGGAAAGCAGGACAGTGAAGCTTTCGTCCGGTTCGACAAGGATGTCGCCGACGACATCCACAGTGATCGTTTGCGTGGCTTGGCCCGCAGCGAAGGTCACCGTTCCGCTAGGAAGCGAGCCACCGACGAAGTCAGCGGCATCGGCAGGGCTGGTACCGCTGCCGGTCACGGCATAGGCGACAGTTGTGGCGGCGGCAGTCGCGCCGGAACGGGTGACTGTGAACGTGAAGGGTGTGGCGCCGCTACTGCCTTCTGATTTCGCGGCATCGGCGGCCACAATCGCCAAGCCGACCTGAGCGACGGTCAGGTGAACGGTTTTTGTAGCGGAACTTTGAGGCGAGGAGCAATCGGTCACCGTGACCGGGAAGCTGTAATCGGCGGCAAGGGTGGGCGTGCCGCTGAGCACGCCGGTGGAGCTAAGCGACAAGCCTGGCGGCAGGCGACTTAACAGGATGGAGGTGTTTACGGCGATACTGGTGGCGTTGTCGAGGGTGGTGAGTGTGAAGTGGGTTTTGTCTCCCTTGGAGACGCCGATGGTAGGCGTAAGGCCTACGAGGGCTCCGCCCGAGTTGCCGGCGCCATAGTCGAAACGGATGTCGCCATTGGCGAATAGCACTGCTTCGACGTTGACGACATTGGAGCCGGAGCGGGTGTGGGCGGCCCAACGAACGGCGACATAGCTCGGATCGCTGGTGACGTAAATGTTGTCACCGAGCGAGTTGTTGACGATGAGGTCGTCCCAGAGCGGGGCGATACGGACGGCTGCCTTGAGGCCGGCGTCGCTATTGTTGTAGGCGAGAGCGGCGGAGGTGAAATCGAGGAAGCCGTTGGTGCAAACGTTGACGGAGGTGTAACTGCCGCCGTAGAACGGGAACGCCCATGGAAGGGTGAGCTTCCAGGTGCTGTCGTCGCCGGTCCAGTTTTTGGCCGTTCCGCCGCCGAGCCAACTGGCAGCGATGGTGGTTTCGCTATAGTCGGCAGCGGTCCAGGTGTAGGGGCCAATACCGTCGGCCGCAGCGAGAGCGAAGGAATATGGTTGGGTGGCAACGGCGACGGGCAGCGTGCTGACCGTGGTGATTTGCACCGGGGGCACGATGGCGGCCACGGCGTTGGGCATCGCGATATTGCCGGCGCCGTCGTTGGCGTCGTAGTAGGTCGCGGTGATTGTACCGCCGGAGCAAACTTGCAGGATGCCGTCGCCATGGGTAGCGGCAGCGAAGGCCGTCGGGACGGTTCCTTGGAAAACGCCGCATCCGAGGGCCGCCAAGGTCACGATTTCCTCATCGCCAGCGGTGGATGTGAGGACGACCGAGCTGGTCGAAAGAAGGCTTCGATCGGCATCGAGGACGGTCACGAGCGGCGAAGCGCCACCTTGATAGGAGGCCGCGGAGAATCCGACGCTGCCGGCCGACGTGACGGTCACCAGGGCGGGCACCAATTTGTTGGCGACAGGGGTTCCAAGGCCGGTCACCATGTCGTAGCCAGCGGCGGCGGTGAAGCCATTGCCGCCGGTGATGTTGCTGCCACTGGTAATGTCATGATAGTAGCCAGCGGCATTGTAATTGGTCGCCGATCCGGCCAGGGCGTAGAGCAGCGTCTGGGTTTCGGTGGGATCGGTCGCAGAGTTGAGCGTTGGCAGACCGGAGGCCGTGCGTAGCTGGTTGGCGATGGCGATGAGTCCGGCCCAGCAGGGGGAAGAAAGGCTGGTGCCACCGACGTTGCCCCAGCCACCGAAGCCGTACGAGCAATAGAAACTAACGCCGGAGTCCGGGTCGGCGTCGAAGGAGACGTCGGGAATTTGTCGCCAGTTGGTGCTTTGGAACGCAGACTGGTAGCTCGGTTCCTCGGCGTAGATGCTTTGGCCGCCGCCACTGTGGGACCAGCCGGTTTCGCTGACGTAGGTGGCGCCGCTGATTGTCAGGCTGGCGCCGCCGACGGCGACGACATTCGGAGAATAGGCCGGATACGTGCCGGGCCAACCGTTGTCACCGGTGGCGGCCAGGAAGGTGACGCCAGCGTGCCCAGCCGGTGTCGTGAAGTGAGTATCCCAATCGCTTTCGGCGCCATCGGCTGTGCCCCAGCTCATGGAGACCACCGAGACGCCAGGGTAGTTTCTTGCGGTGTCGACGGCGACCATCAGGTCGGAGAGACTGTCGCTGACGGCTTCGACCAGGATGATACTGGCACCGGGGGCAATAGCGTGGACCCACTGGACATCAAGCGCCGTCTCGATCGCCCAAGTGGCGTTGGGCGTCGGATAGTCGGCGCCGCCAAGTTGGTCCAGCTTCAGGAAGCTGGGCGGATCGGCGAGGCCGTAACGAGCATCGAAGACATGGAGATCGCTGGACGAGAAGCTTGCATCGGTGCTGTTGACCAGGCCGGGGTGATCGTAGGCGTCGACAATGGCGACCGTCTGCCCGGAGCCGTCGCCCTTGATCGAGCCCCAGGTGATCTGGTCGACGCCATAGGCGCCGCGAATTTGGGCTGGCGTGAGAGAACCGGTCAGCGTCGTTGCCGCCGGATAGAGCAGGGTGGAGTCGGAGGTCAGGCCGCGGAGGCCCGTGGGCGTGGTGCGGACAATGTGGTCCGGCTGGCACTGGAGGCCGACGCTCAAAAGCGTTCGTTCCTCCATCGGCTCGAATCGCAAGGGTCGGAAGCAATGAGCGGCACCGTTGCTTTCGGTAGATCGCCCTGGCGCGGCGCCGGTGAGGGCCGCGAAACGGCGCACCATCGACAAGAGCATGGCACGTCCCCCGCAAGAAAAGCCGCAGAGTTGCCCCTAAGATGACCTCAAAGATAGATATTTCAGTCGCAAATGTCAAACGTCTGAGGGATGACGGTCATCAGCCCGAGTCAATGTTGGCCGTGCCGGCGACGGCCAACGCGGCATGTTTTCCCTTGTCGACCACGAGAACTACTGCGCCTGAGGCGGTTTGGGAGTAGCGCGTGCGGGGAACTGGAAATAGGTCGCGGGGTTGCGATAGCAGATGTCGGAGACCATGGGGCCGACAAGCTGGATGTCATCGGGCAGCAGGCCGCGATGCATTTCGTCGCCGAGGAGGTTGCACAGGATGCGGCGGAAGTACTCATGGCGAGGGTAAGAGAGAAACGAGCGGCTGTCGGTCACCATGCCGACGAAGCGGCTGAGCAGACCTTGGTTGGAAAGGGAATTGAGCTGGTTTTGGATGCCGTCCCGTTGGTCGAGGAACCACCAGCCACTGCCGATCTGCATCTTTCCTGGTATTGTCCCGTCCTGAAAATTGCCCAGCATGGTGGCAACGACATCGTTGTGGGCGGGATTCAGATTATAGAGGATTGTCTTGGTCAAGCGGCCTGCTCGATCGAGGCGATCGAGGAATCGAGCCATGGGGCGGGCCACCTCGAAATCGCCGATCGAATCGTAGCCGCTATCGGGTCCCAGGGCGGCAAACATCCGAGAATTGTTGTTCCGGAGCGCCCCGAAGTGGAACTGCTGCGTCCAACCTTTGCCGCAGTTCATCGATGCTAATTCATAAAGCACAGCGGAACGGAACTTGGCCGCATCCTCGGCTGGCAGCGGCTTGTGCTGGCGGAGGCGTCGAAACGCAGAGGCGATTTCGCCGGGAGTGTAATCGGCCGCCCAGAATGTCTCCAAGCCGTGATCGGCCAACCGGCAACCGGCAGCGTGAAAGAAGTCGTGTCGGGCGAGCAGGGCGTCGAGTAAACGGTCGTAACGGTCGGCGATGTCAATGTCGCTAGCGGCCGCAAGTCGATCGATCCAGTCGTTCCAGACATCAGGCGAATCGATGGCCAAGGCGCGGTCGGGCCGGAACGTTGGCAACACTTGGACGGCGAAGGACTCGTCGGCCGCAATGGCTCGATGGTGTTCGAGGGTATCCGTCGGATCGTCGGTGGTGCAAACGATGGCGACGTTCATTTGCCGCATAATGCCGCGAGCGGAAAAGTCGGGCGATGCCAACTTCTCGTTGCACTGCCGCCAAATGCCATCGGCGGTGCTGGCGTTGAGCAAGCGATCGGCGACACCGAGCGGGCATCTGAGTTCCAGGTGCGTCCAGTGATAGGCTGGGTTGCGAAGTGTTTGGGGGACGGTTTCCGCCCATTTTTGGAACTTCTCGCGATCGGGCGCATCGCCGGTGCAATAGCGTTCGGGCACGCCCGCCGCCCGCATCAGCCGCCACTTGTAATGATCGCCGCTGAGCCAGATTTGCGTGAGGTTCTCGAAGCGGCGATCCGCGGCGATATGGGCGGGAGGAAGATGGCAATGGAAATCGACGATGGGCAAGTCGCGGGCGTAGCCGTGGTAGAGCTCGACGGCGTGATCGCTGCCCAGCAGAAAGTTTTCGGTGATGAAAGGCTGTCGCATGATGCGAGGTGAGTTTACCGCTGCGTTAACGTCTGAGGAAGCGGGTGACGTTGAATGCGGCAAAAGATTGCGCGAGCGCAACAAAAAACCCCGCCGCTCGCGGCGAAGCGAAACGGCGGGGCCGGAACAGAGAAGAGGCCAATGTCTCTGATGATAACAATTCTTTTTCGGCTGTCCAGTACTTGGTTGGAAAAAAATCAGCGAGGAAACGAGCGGCTTCCGGTGGGGGTGCCCGCAGGAGAAGCAATCTTCGCCCAGCCTACGCAACCGTGAATATCTCTTGGGTCTTTGGCGCGGCAATTGCACTGTCGGCTGGGGCGACCGACCGGTAAACTGGCCCAACATGCGAAACAGTAGCGACTATTTGCGAGTTTGCGAGGAGGCGGTCCGAGCGGGCGGGCGCGTGATTCAGGCGTGGGCGGGCCGCGTGGACATTCGGGAGAAAGGCCCTGCGGACCTGGTCACCCAGGCGGACGTGGCTTCGCAGGAGACGATCCGCCGGATCACGCTGGGGACGTTCCCGGAGCATAGCCTGCTGGGTGAAGAGGGTGCGGACGCCATATCGCCAAGCGTTCGGGGAGAATACCGGTGGATTGTGGACCCGCTGGATGGCACGACGAACTACGTACACGGAGTGCCGCATTATTGCGTGTCCGTGGCCTTGGAGCGCGGAGGCGAGTTGGTCGTCGGCGCGGTTTTCGACCCGATACTGGATGAATGTTTCACGGCCGTTGCCGGGGAGGGGGCGTGGTTGAATGGTCGGGCGATTCGGCCCAGCGGGGTGGCGGGGATGGGCAACGCCTTGGCCGCAGTGGGCTTTCCGCCTGGCGCCGATTGCGATTGCCCCGACGTGCGGATGTTTCTGGAGATGCTGCCGAGATGCCAAGCGATTCGGCGCACCGGCTCGTCGGCGCTAAATTTGTGCTATGTCGCAGCGGGGCGGTTCGACGTCTATTGGTCGTTTTCGACGCGGATTTGGGACGTGGCGGCGGCCGCACTAATTTTGCGGGAGTCGGGCGGCTGCATCACGGCTCCAGATGGCGGGCCATTTTCGCTCGCAGAAGCGCGTTTCCTGGCTGCGGCCAACGTGGGTTTGCACGCGGAACTGCGCGATGTGGCGCAGTCGGTGGCGGCAAAACGGCCACATTAGTCGGCGGCAGGAGCGGCCTGACATCGTGGCAGGGCATGGGCTGCCAAGCGACGGATCGGCGGCGTCAGCAACGCGAGGCCCAGGACGTCGGTCAGTGCGCCGGGGAGGATTAGAAGCGCCGCGGCAAGGACAAGAAAGACCTTCTCGAGGCAGCAGGAGTTGAGGGGCTCGGGAGATTCACCGCCGAGTCGTTCGGCGATCGCGCCGGCCCAACGCCATTCGTAGTAACCGATGACCAGGATGCCGATTCCCGCCGTGACAATGCCTTGCATCGCCAGGAATCGCCAGCCCAACACGACGCACAACGGCGCCAGCAGAAGCAAATCCGCCGCAAGCAACAGACACGTGATTACGACCAAGAATCGTGCAGACATGACGCCCCCCTGAATCTTTCCCGCTTCTTGCTTTGGATCTGGCGCCCACGCTGGCGAAAGCCGGAACAAAGCGCTAGGTCGCAAAGCACCCGACAGGGTTTTATTGTAAGCACTGGCGCCGGGACGTGCAACGGCTCACCCCCACTTTCAGCGTGTGCGCGCGACAACAAGCGGCGTTCGTTCGGTGATCTCATCATACTGCTTTATTCCTTTGGTCCGTCTGGGTAGACTAGGACGTTAGGAACAGCTTCTCGTTGAAATGGAAATGCGGTAATGCTGCCTGCGGCCGCCGCGCGCGAGAATCGACGCTCGGCCGATTTGCCAGCGGGAGAGACATCGTTGTTGAGACCGGTGAGGGCTATCTGCGCAGCGGTGAGCTGCCTGCTGTTCTGCTGCGGGTTGGCGATGGCTAAGCCGGTAAGCGGTATTGAGGAGTCTCATCCCTCGGTCTACTTTCTGCCGGACAAAGACGGCAAGCTGCAACCGGTCCTGGGCTTCGGGTATGAAGAGTTCTCAGAGCTTTATCAACTGAAGAATCGTGTCGGTCGATCGGACCGACTGCCGCAGTTCAGCATAGAACACATTTTCGTGTCGGGGACTGCGGCCACAACGTACGCGAAGCTGTCGATTCGGTTCGAAATCCGCGTTCGCGACGATGGTTGGGTGCGGGTGCCATTGCGGTTGGATCAGGGGTTGCTCCACGAGGCCGTGCAGTACAAAGGCGCGGGGGAAAGCTTCGTTGATTGGGATGGCGACCGTTCTGGATACGTGTGTTGGCTCCGCGGCAAACCGGGCTCGCGTCATGAGATCATGCTGGCGATGGTGGCGCCGCTGGAAGCGGGAGGCGACGAGACAAGGCTTAAGCTGTGTTTTCCTAGAGCCGCAGCGGCCGAAATGAAGCTGTCGGCGCCACTGGGTTCGGCCACGGCGAGCGTATCGCAGGGCGCTACGCTGTTAGGCGCATCGGCCAAAGGCGATACGGCGACAGAACCGGGCAAGCGTCACAGCGGGGACACAACGGAGTTCAGCGTTGTAGGGCTGCCGACGGACTTCCAACTTGCGTGGCGTACGAACAAGGCGACGAAGGAAGAAACCGCGCCGGTCATCGAGGCGACGGGCACCGCGCTGGCGAGGCTCGACGACCGCGGCGTCTCGACGGATGCAACGCTGGCAGTACGAAGCCTGACGTCGGCGTTCGATCGGTTTGTGGTGCGCTTGCCTGCCGGCGCGGAGTTGTCGCCGGGCAGCCAAGTGGGGCCGACTAGCGGCATGGCACGCGACGAAGAGACGCTGGGGCGGGTAACCGCGCTGGGCGGCGAACAGAGCAAGGCAACAAGTCGGCCGCAGCGCGGCGTGGAGGTGCGGCTGGATCGAAAGACGACGGGTCCGGTGGAGGTCCGGCTGAGTTGCCGCCGCGATTGTGATGTGGGCCGCCCGGAGTCGTGGAACGAGCTGGCTGGTTTTGAGGTCATCGGCGCCGCGCGGCAATCGGGCACCGTCTCTCTGACGGCCCCTGATGACCGGCAAGTGCTGTTCGGCACGGTCCGACACATTCGACCGCTGGACTCGGCGCCCGAAACATTGCGCGGAAAAAACCAGGATATCGTTGCCAGTTTCGAGTACTTCGGCCAGCCGTATTCGCTGCCGGTGCGCGTGGTCGTGCGGCCGGCGCGGTTGAGCGTCGATCCGCAGTATGTTCTCACGATCGGTCGAGAAGAAGCCAGGCTGGAAGGGAGGCTGCTTTACGAAATCGCCGGCGCAAAGCCGTCGACGTTGGAGCTGTCGATGCCGGGCTGGCACGTCGACGAGGTCGAGTCAGCGGCGCCGGCGATAAGCGGCGATCCCGTGGCGAATACGGACGGCGTGCGGCGGCACTTGAGCGTGGTTGCCGAAAAAGGCGGGAAAACAACAGTCTCGCTGAGGAGGCCCTCCTCGGGACGGATTGAGTTGCACTTGCGAGCGCATCGAGCGATTCCGAGGGGAGCGGAGTTGCTGGCCATACGGCTGCCGACGCCGCATGCCGATGTCGTTGGCGCGGCATCGCTGGCGGTCGTGCCCGAGGATAGTGTTGAGGTCATTCCTGATCGTCGAGCGATCGAAGGGCTGGAGCCGACGGAGGCGGCGCCGGCCATGGAGATTCCTGCCCGGGAGCAAAACTTGCTTCTTTATCGAGGCACGGGCGGGCGTGCAATGTTCGCCAGCACGTTCCGGGTTTTGCCGCCGTCGATCGAAAACGAGAACTTATCGAGCTCGATGGTGGTGGATCGCGCATGGTATCAGTCTCGATTTGGCGCGGCTGGCCGCGAGGATCGCGCGGTCTACCGCTTTGCGACCAGCCGCCGGCATTTGGAGGTGACGCTACCGGACGGCACTGAGGCGGCACAGGCGGAAGTGACTGTCGATGGCAAGCAAGTGGAAGTGCGTTTGGCGGCCGACAACCAGCTAATCATTCCCCTTGAGCAACCGCGGAGCCGTCAGGAAGGGACCGTTGCACGCGACCGCGATCGCGTTCACGTAGTGGAACTGCGATATCATTTTCGCGAGTCACGCCCTGGTGGCGGTCTGCTCAGTTTTGGATTCCCGCGATTGGGACCGGAAGCGTGGACGCGTCGGATCTATTGGCAATTGGTCTTGCCGGCCAACGAGCATCTGATCCGGAATCCGGATGGTTTGACGGGCGAGTTCGACTGGGGCTGGGACGGATACTTTTGGGGACGTCGCCCGCTTCTGGACGAAACCGGTTTGGAATCGTGGGTGGGCGCAACGGAGCGGGGATCGCTGCCTGACCGTGAAAACCGCTACTTGTTCAGCACGCTGGGACGACTTGATCGGGTCGAGGTGCGCACGGCCAGCCGAACGTGGATCGTGCTGCTGGCGTCCGGCGGCGTTTTGGCAATCGGCTTGTTGCTGATTCGCGTTCCGGCGATCCGGCATCCTGCGACGCTACTGGTGTTGGCCGTCACCTTGATGGCCGCCGGGCTGATCGCGCCTGAAGGGACGTTTCTGCTGACGCAGGCGTCGAGTTTGGGGCTTGGACTGGTGTTGCTGGCCGGCGTGCTAGAACGTCGCGTGGCCGGCCGAAGCCGGCGTCGCGCTGCAATGCCCAAGGCCCTGTCGGGGCTGCGGGTTGAGGTGGCGTCGAATCTGGGGGGCGCGTCGGCCTCGGCGCACGCGGCGGACCCGCCGTCCACGAAGACGCTGCTGCCACCGGTGCAACCGCCAGGGGACCTCGACCTATGATTCCCCGAGTGGCCGCATTGTTGCTTCTGTTGGCCGGGGCCGCCGTCGCCGCGGAGACGTCTGCCGATGACACGATTCGGTTTCACCGAGTACTGGTCCCCGAGAACCGTGTGAACGATTGGCCCACGGGCGGGGCGAAGTATCTTCCGATGGACGCGTCGGCGTTCGAGCGGCTACTGGAGGCCGCAAAGCCGGCGTTGACGCACACGCCGTCGCCGCCACGAACCGCCGTGTCCGCGGCGCGGTACAAAGCGCGGTTGGTCGGTGAACGGCTGGTTGGCTCGGCGGTGCTCGACGTTGCGCATTCCGATGCCGGGCCTGTCATGCTGCCGATAGATCCGTGCAATATCGCGATCGACCGGCCAACCTGGCGAAACGGCGCAACGGATCAAGAGGCGGAGTTGGGACTGGCCGCTGACGGCCGGTTTCAGCTACGAGTCGATCGCGCCGGGCGTCTCTGTTTCGAATGGTCGCTTGCCGGACGGAATGACACCGACGATGCGTTGAGCTTCGACCTCGAACTGCCGGTCGGCCTGGGTAATCGACTCGATCTCGAACTGCCGGCCGCGGCGTCGGTGGTCGTGGACCGCGGAATTGCGATCGGCGGTGAAAACGCGGGCAGCGGACTCCGACGCTGGGAGATCGAATGGGGGAACAACGGCATTTGTCGGTTACGGATCCTCCGCAAAGGCGAGTCGAATGCTGCTCGCCCCCAGTTGGCTCTGCTCCGAGAATCGCGGACTTACGAATGCTCGCTTCGGGGCGTGGATGTCTCCGCCCAGTGGCGAGTGGAGGCGCACAATCGGCCACTACGAGAAATTACGCTGCTATTGGATGCGGGGCTCCAACTGGTGTCGGCCCAGCTTGGCGAAACCGAAATCCCGTGGCGCGCAGTTCCGGCAAGTGATCGCGAACCGGCCCGGGTGCTGCTGAGGCTCCCGGAGCCGATTAGCGACTGCGAACGCGTGATTCGCTTGGGCGCCATTGGGCCAGCGGTGCTTGATCGAGAGTGGCGACTGCCGCGGATTCGCTGCGCGCAGCTGTCGTGGCAAGAAGGGACAGTGACGTTGCTGGCGACCGAGCCGCTGTCGGTAAACCGCATTCTTCCGCACGGTTGTACGCAGACGGACGCTGGCTCGTTTGGCTCGCGCGGCGGGCAATCGGCCCAGTTTCAATGCTTCGATTCGGACGCAACCGTGGACGTTCTGCTTGCCAGTCCAGCAGTGACGCTGCCGAGTTCCGCCGCGCAGCCGTTCTCGGCAACGATGCGGCGAGCCCCCGCCGAAATCGCGGGGATTGCCAAGCCAAAGATGGATGGGCAGCCGGCGTGCGTGAAAGAGGTTCGCTTGTGGTCCTGGTATCAAGCGGACGGGGCTGCCCGAAATGTAGCCATTTATGACTTGCGTGGCTGCGGGCGGCGACTCGAGTTGGCGGCGCCTGCGGCAGCGATTCGTTGGGACGTGCGGAGCGTTCATGTGGATGGCCGGCCCGCGGTGTGGCGATGGACGACGGACGAGACAGGTGGTCGCATTTCTGTCACGCTGCCGACCAACCGGCCGCAGCCACGGGTGACGGTGGAGTGGACCGACGCCGTCGCGCGACTCGGAGTCGTTACCACGCTGGCGGCGATTTTGCCGACGCCGCGCGTGCCGGTCTTGGACTCGCATTGGGTAATCGTTCCGCCGCCTGGCTACGAACCGGTGGACGCGACGAACGGCAAGTTTGCCGGAGTAGCATCGGCGGATGAAACCTCCGACCAGCGGTTGCTGGCTGTTCAGCCATTGACGTTGACCCAGCGACTGTTCGGATCGCTGGGCCGTGGAGATGTCGAAAGGCGTTTCAATCCACTGAGCGGCGACGACTGGATGAATCTGTGGGCGTGGGGGAAGCCCAAGGGTGATTTGGCGAGGGCATGGCACTTGGAGTTCGCCAGCCAGACGCCTGCGACGATTCGGCTGGTGCATCGAGCAAGCGTTCAATTGTTAAGCAACACGATACTGCTAGTCACTGCGGCGATCGGATGCTGGCTCGT
>JAJFUI010000349.1 GCA_021372555.1 Planctomycetaceae bacterium
ACCCGCTTCCGAGCGTCCTGCAGCATCGCCAAGGCGCCCTTCGGGTCCGTTTCACGCAACGCCCGGGCGTTCGACTCGCGATGAGCCAGATCGGCGGCAACCTGACGCACCAACACCTGCTGCCTGGCCACCACGTCGTCCGCCATCGTCGGCGCCGCGCCGGGTTGCGGACGAGCCGAGAGACCCTGCAAATGCGCCTGCAGACGCTGCGCCGTCACCGGGTCCAAATCGTTCGGGTATTTCGCCGCTTGCCGGAACAACTCCAAGGCGCGATTCGGGTCGTGGGCCTTTAACGCGTCCTCGCCTTGACGGAATAGCGACATGCCCGGCCCTTGCGCACTCCCGCCGCCAATCGGCTCCGGCGGGGGCGTCGGTGTCTGTTCCGGCATTGGAATGCGTTCTTGATTCTGAGCCATCAACGGATTCGAGCGCGACGGCTGCGAGGCGGCCGTCTGCATGTTCCGAGTCGCATCGTTGTTGGCGTCATACATGGCCCGAGCCGCATTGCCCGGTCCGCCGATGCCGCCCGCCAACACAACACCCGACCCACGCTGACGCATCTCGCGAATGTCCGACAGCACCAGCGACGGGCGGTCTCCCGGCCCGTACGTCGCGTCAGGCAGCCGCAACCGCTCGGCGGCCAACGCAAGGCCCTCCGCACGGTCGAGTTGTCCTGCCACGATCGCTTCGCGTGCCTGCCGCAACAGTTCCACGCCGCGCTGCTGCATGCCCGGCGCTCCGCCCAAAGTCCCCGAAGCCGCGTTCGGCATCGCTGCGCCCCGGGCCGCATCCTGGCGTCGGGCCGCTGTAATCCGCTGCAACAGCTCCTCAGGCTTCTGCTCAAACGGTCCGTAAACAATGTGAACGTTCGCCGCACGGTCGGCCAACCGCTCCGCCTCGGCATACTCGCCCCAGCGAGCCAGCCCGTCGGCTTGATCCATCAAGCTGCGGGCGTACCCGCGAGAATACGCCTCCGTCGACTTGTCCAACCCCGACAGCTCCTGGTACTTCCGAACCGCTGCTTCAACGCGGTCGGGCGTATCGTCCGACGGCTGATAATTGACCTGCATCGCACGCGCCCGGTTGACATACTCTTGGGCACGACGAACGTCGCCGACCGCCAACGCCAAACGAGCGGCCCGCAACGGACTGCTATTGCTCATCGAAACCGCGGCCCCGGGCGTCGGTGTCCCCGGCATCATTCCGGCTGCCGCCGGCGAGCCAGGCGCGCGAATGTCGCCCTGCCCTGGTTGCGTCGTCGTATACGCCGCATCAAACTGCTGACGCCCGCCGGCCGCTCCGTTGACCAGCGGCCGACTGCCGTAAGCGGGCTGCGAGTCCATCACGCGCCCGGCAAACGGATCAGTGCCCTTCTTCATGTTGTCCGGCCCCGCTGCCGAGAAAAGCCGGCTGGGCTTGCTCGGCGCCGCTGCCGCGTTCCGCTTCCGCTCCAAGTCGCGGCGAGCCTTCTTCGGCGTATCGCCCATGTACAGTGGGCTGTACTGGACGCCCAGCGACTCGGCTTTGGCGATCAATGACTCCGCGACGTCAAGGTCGTTCTCGGCCATCGCCTGCCGGCTGCGGTGCAGCAGGTCGGCGACTTGCTGGTTCTTGTCTTCCCCAGGGCTTCCGGCCGAGGCCGACTGCCCTAACACTGCAGCGCCCAACGTGGACGGTAGCACGCCCATGGGTGCAGCCACGACTGATCTTGTCCCTACCACGGTGGCCACTGCCATCCAGACGACAAGTGCGTGTAGTGTCGTTTTCAACCGAGTTCTCCTTGTCATACTCATCCGCTTCGTGCCGGTGAGTTAAAGCGTCCCCGAGACGTCGAAGAGGCCCCGTTCCAGATCAATTCCTGAAAATTCGTAGATGAGAGCGGGTTAAATACCCATGCTGGCCGACTCGGGTCAAGGGCATTTCAAAAAAAGTTCTCAAGTTGCACGGCCTCTGCCATGCCGCGCAGCACGAAAACCCATTGCCCATTTTTCCAAGAACCCCTGCCCGCTCCAACTCGGCAGGAACGACCACAGAATTGGCCCACGCGACCGATCCCATTGATGTGGCGCGACGCCCCGGAACGCGCTAGGCGCGCGTGGGCCTCAAGAAGTCGGCTGACCTAAGGCGCCGAAGAACCGGCCGATCAGCTATTTCGCTTTCGGCGCCTTCTTTTTCGGATCGGCGCTCGGTGGAACCAGCGTTTCCAAGCCCTTCCGGGGTGTCGCTCCGGCTGGCGCCACTGCTGCTTTCCCGGCGGCAGGTGAGGTGGCCGAGTGAGCCTCCGCGGCCTTGAGTTGCTCGATGGCGCCCTTGTCGTCCGCCTCGGAACGCACGGACAAACTTCCGTCCGCCTCCATCAGCAAGACCTCGCCCGGCGCGGTCAAGCTATTGCCGCGATGAGACAGCTTCTCGCCGCCACGGTAATCGACGGCGATTGCATTCGAATAGTAGTTGACCTTGTACCGCTTTTGCGCGTGAGTGAACGTCGAGTCGGCGAAATTGGCGATCTGGCCGCGTACAACGGTAAACTCGTGAAACGCTTCAAACCCAGGTCGGGACCACTTGGCCACCAGGATGTCGGCCGTCCCCTTCACCGCGTTGGCGGCCAGCGCCAGCAGCCTTGCGTCGGTCGGCGTGCTGATTACGGGACTCGGCTCCGACCAATCTGTCTCCGAGAACCGAGCGTGTGCCAACGCCGGGTCCTTGAGATAGCTTTCCTTCAGCTTGTTCTCGCTTGAAGCTCCGGACGACGCCGACTTCGGAATGTAATTCGGATTGGCCAGTGCCAGACGCACTCGATACACATAGTATTTGCCCGGCTCAACGCTGAAGTCGAAATAGCGGAGCAGCCGCACTCCCAAGGCCGCCGGCCCGGCCGCCTTTTCGGCCCCGCTATCCTTCGCCGGCTCGTTAGCCGGCGCCGATGAATCCGGTTCATCATCGTATGGCGAAGGCTGGCGGCTTGCATTCTCTCGGCTGCCGGTCGCCGATCCGTTCTCGCGTGACGCCGGTGTAAAACCGGGTTCGCTCATAGGCGCCGGCGCCGCAGACGCCCCGACTCGACCACCAGCGCGACCCGGCCCACCGGGCGACTTAATCTGGCTTCGATCAAGCATCGGAATGTCAGGGTGGGTCGCGCTCTTGCCCCATTGCCGTCCCACCAGGGGCGCCAGAGGGAACGTCAGACTGCTGTCGATGTTGTCCGCTGCCACCACCTCGTCCGTCTTGCTGGCCCACCGACTGGTGACCGCGTTCTTTTCCTTTTTGAACGTAAACGTTTTTGCCTTCGACCAGTCGAGGTTCGTGGCTTCCCCCGGACCAGGCACCTCCAGTCGCTGCACCTGGTAATCCAAGTACTGCGGATAGTCGTTCTTGGAGTCGTAATAGACCGACCTTTTCAACGCCTCGTCATAGGCCTCTTCCTGCTTCTTCAGCGGAACGATGCCGGTAATCACCACCCATCGTTGCAACTGAGACGCACTGCTGTTTTCTCTTGGCCCTCCCGTTGCTTGCGCGTTGCTCATACTGACCGCGCCAAGCTCGCCAGTACCACAAAGCTGGCTCACGGCGAACACCGGTGGGTTCTCGCGCAGCTTCCTCTTCGACCACAGCGGCGGGTCCCACGCAATCGGCGTCGCGTACTGCGCATCCTTGATCGGCACTCGGCTTTTCTGCGCCAACGACGGATAGTCCGGCGGCGTCAATTCCACCTTCAGCGGCGTGTCCTTGATCGCTTGCTCCCCTCGGCGAACCTCCTGCTGCAATTGCTCTGGCGGCCGCGAGTAACGCTCCACGCCGCTAATCGCGCGGTAGACAATGAAAAGCCCTAGCAAGGCGACCACCGCCAAGCCAATCTTTTCGACGTTCGTCAAAAGAAAAGCTTGGATCGACTTGGCATCCAACTGCAACTTGGCCTTCATGGCTCATCTCCCCTAAGGCTTGTTAGCCGCCGGCGCTGGGGCTCCACCGGGCATGGCCGTGGCGTCCGAGGCCTTCTTGCCCAGCTTTTCCCCGTCCGGTGGGTTGAATATGTACATGACGGCATGCACCTCGACTTCCACGCCGCTGTGCTCGGCCGTCTGTTGCGGCGCCTCCGAATCCTTATGCCCGCCGCCGTCTCCCCGAGGCGCAATGGTCCCCGTGCTCGCGGTCGCGGCAGTCTTCGGCGAACTCGTCGAGCTTCCGCCACTCGGTTCGATGCGCACCCGACGTATCTCCATAGGCATCTTCGAGTTGGCGCACTCTGCCAAGAGCTTCGGCAACTGCTTGCCATCCACCATGAGTTTCATGCAGATCGGCATCAACTTGAATTCTGCAAACGGGTGCTTGACGCACAGCGGCGACGATGCGTCATAGGCCAGCGGTGCGCCCTTGTCGTCGACATATCGATTCTGATACAGCTTCTGCCGCACTTGCTCGTCCGACGGGCCGCCAGGGGGGCCACCAGGACCTACGCTAGGCGCGATTGCCGGTGGCGCCGATGCTCCTCCGCCTGCAGCGGCCAAACCGAGCGACGTGTTTGACGCTTTCCACGCCTCAACCGCTGAAGCGCCAATCTCCAACGACTCGACCCGCTTAACAACGGCGCTGCTCTGATTCGACGCGCTTCCGTTGGTCCGCGCGATCGCCCGCAGCAACGCCTCGCATATCCAAAGGTCTTCCTGCGCGAGCACGATTGCGGCCGTCGATGGAATCTCGTCCCATTGGAAACGATCCTCCCACTTGCCGTAATCGGCGTCGTCCCAAGCCACAATGCCGGTCGAGTCCCCGTCGGAACGGTCCCCAGAATGCCCAGCCCCAGCCGTAGCGGCCATCCCCGCCAACTGGTTCCCTCCACCTCGATGGCTCGATCCGGCGGCGCGGCGATCTTCTCCACTCTGTGCATCGGAGGCAAGGTGCCGTGCCTTGATGATGCTTCTCAACGAAGTCAGCTCGCCTTTAATGTACGTCTGATAAATTTCGCGGTACTTGCTCGCCAAATCCCCGCCCGGCTTAATCCGTTCAAACTCGGCCTTGAATTCCTTGCCCAATTTTTCCGGAAGTTGGTTTGCCTCTTTCTGCTGCTTGTAGAGTATCTCCCACGCGGGATAGATCCCCTCTTTCAACTTCTCCGTCTGATGCTTGACCTCTGCGATCTTGTCCGCGTTGGGCAGCTCCGAGGGCGTTGTCACGCTCGAAAAACTATTGTCGATGACGGTCTTCCGCGCCTTAAACTGCGTCTTCATGCCACTCGTCGACAGCCACCAACAAACCAAAGAAATGACCAGCACGGCGCCGCATAGGAGCCAAAATTGGTACTTCTTCAGATCGCCGATAATAATCTTGAGCTTATCCATTGGGCTTGCTTTGCGAACTCTTCGCGGCGCGCCGTTCACTGGGCGACTTTGGCTGCCAACAAAATTGCACGACGAAATCGAACCGTTTCACCCGGATCGTCCCATGGCTGCTGTCATCCCGCTTGTCCTTCGCCGTGGCGTTCCCTATTGCCCCATTCCGCTGCTCAGCATTCCCCTGGTCGCTAGCCTTGGCCGTGCGAAGGTCCGCGTTTGGGTCGGTCAGCTCGTCGTCGTGGACCGCCCTGGGATCAATCAGCAAAGGGCTGCTAACGCCCAACTCAGCCATCGTAACAGTCTCTAGTTTCTCCCCGTCGCCCGCCGGCAACTGCAGCTTTCCCTTCCGGAGCTGCGCGATCAGAGTGTTGCGCACGTACTGCGCTCCCTGATTTCCTTGCACCGCGTTGTGGTAGTGGTAGCCGCTGATCTGCACAATCCAGCCAGGCCCTTTGGGGCCGCCTGCTGGATCGCCGCCGGGCGCCCCAGCAGCTGGCGGAGCGCCGGGAGCACCCGCCGGTGTTCCACCAGCCGGCGCTGCGGGAACCGAGTCCTCCCATCGCTTCGCATTGGTGTACCAGGTGGCGACATCGTCCAGACGCTGCGCGTCCACACTCGTAACGTGCAACTCCTCCCGGGCCGGGATGCTTTTCGCCGGGTCCGCCGCAGCCTTAGGATCGTCCGGCTGCGATTCCGGCAGACTGCTGTTGATCGCTTTGAGCAACTCCAGCCACTGAAGCCGCGCCTCCGCATTGCCTACCAAATGTTGCCCGATTTCGTCGGTCGCCTTGTACTCGTTGCGGGCTTGCTCGTACTCGCTCTTCAGTCGGCTAAACTCGCCTGATAGCCGCTTCGCCTGTCCCTCCGCTGCGGTCCACGAGTTCGCGCTAACCGTGTTCAATGCCAACGAAGAGGCGGCGTAATGAACACAGAAGGCCAGCAGCAGCACCGCTGCCGCAGCCACCGCCCACGGCTTCTTCCGTTTGATCAGCCGTTCGTTGACGATCTCTTTCGGCAGCAGGTTGGTATGCACGCCGCCTTTCCCCAAACCCTGCAAACACAGCCCATAGCAAACGCCGAAGCTAAGCAGATTTTCCTGGAACGACGGCGCCGTCAGCACCTGCGAACCGATTAGCCCGCGATACGAGTCCACCTTTTGAATGTCATACCCAAGGCTCTGAGACAAGTACCGCCGCAACCCCGGCAACTTCATCGCATTGCCCAATGCCACGACCGGCCCAATCGTGTCCGCCCGGTTCAGGTTTGAGAAGTAGCCAATCGACCGCTGCAATTCCGTCAACAAGTCGTTGAACACCGGCCGCATCGCCTGAAACACCGCCTTCGGATCGGCGGCGGCCGTCGCATTTCGTTTCAAATGCTCCGCCTTGGCGAACGTAAGCTTCAGTTCCCGCACCAACGCCTTTGTAAAGTGGCTCCCGCCAATCGGGATGCTCCGCTGCCACACACGGAAACCGTTGGTAATCACCAGATCGGTGGCGTCGGTGCCCATCGCGATCATGACGGTCGACTCCGGCGGGTTCTCCGGATCGTACTCGTCGGGCGACGGCAACTCGCCCAGTCGGTCAAACAGCAGAAAGTTGTACAAGACCAGCGGCGTCAACTGCACGACGTCCACCTCGACGTCGGCCTTCAGAAACGGCGCCAACGACCGAAAGACGGCGTCCCGCTTCATCGCGAACAACCCAACTTCCGTCTCCAGCGCAAACCCTTCCTCGACGCTCCCCCCGCCCATCCGCTGATAATCCCAGACGACGTCGTTCAGGTCGAAGGGGATCTGCTGACGCGCCTCGTAACGGACGATGTCCGGAATCTTCTTCGCTTCCACCGGCGGCAGCTTGATGAATCGGGCCAAACCCGCTTGCCCAGGCACCGACACCGCTACCCGGTCTCCCAGCACAGAATTGCGGGAGAGGAACTGCTGCATCGCGTCGCCGATCAACTCGGCGGGGTCCGACCCAGACTGGCTGAGGATCTTCGGGTATTCGATGTAGTCGAACGCCTCGGCCACCACCTTGTCGGGGTCTTCATGGGCGCTGCACCGCAACGCCTTCAAGGCGCACTGACCAATGTCAATACCCCAAACCGCACCACCTGCCATAATATGGGACCTCCGTCGACGCCGCCCGCGGACGGCCGGACGTAAAGGCAGTATCTCTCCGCTCCTGACAGCCCCAGGCCCGAAGCTGGCCTGTCAAGAAGTGACGCGTAAGGCTGTCACCCCCCATTCCCCTAATAATGTATCCCCGGATGACAAGCACTGTCAACTAGTTGCCTTGCCCAAGCTGGGTAGCTATGGTAACACTTTTGCCAAAAATAGCGGTTCCGGCCTGGGCACCCTCTGCCCGTTCGCCGAATGATAGTGGAAGGGGAACCTTTTCGCTCGTATCCGCGCCGTTTGCCCACCCACCTCGCCTATGAAGCTCGACCGACTCGTTGCCCTGTTGCCCTGCCACGGTATCGAGGACTTCGACCTTAAACGGCCGGAAGAAGACGCCCAACAGTTGCTCTCCGCGTGGTCGACCCTCTGGCATCCAGCCCTCCTGGCCACCGCCAGATCCCTGCCCACCTGGTCACCCGCCGACGACCCACCACCCGATCCGGCGGGCTGCCTCCTCATCGTCCCCGATTGCTGCCTGCCACTACTGCCCGAAAATTGGTTGTCGGAGGCCCACAACGCGGGCGCTTGCGTCCTGAAAAATCCGTCCGACCGCGCCAAAACGCTCGCCGCCGCGTTCGAGGCCACTTCGCCCAGCACTGCCGTCGCCCCCGAGCTCGCTGCCGATTTTCTTGCCCTCGGCTACTGCCATCTCCAAGTCGAACTCCTTACCCGCAAGCTCCGCTACAGCAGCAACCTCGACGAAGCGGGGCTGCGAACCGCCGCGTTGGCCGCCGCCGACGAAGCCATGAGCGGCAACGAAGCCGCCGCCCGCGGCCACCTCCAGGCGGCCTTTGATCGGCTCCACGAAGCCCGCGAGTACTTCTACCCCACCACTGTTCGCCTCCTCGACCTCACCTTGCTCGCCCCTGGCCTCGTCGGCGAGCCGCTCCGCACCGCGTTGGCCGCCAGCATGCCTCGCAACCTCCTCTGCTCCGCAGCAACGCTTGAAGAGTTGGCCCAGCGCGAGCCGGAGACACTCGCTCTCCTCCAGGAAGCCTTGACCGCTGGTCGCGCCACCCTGCTTGGCGGCGAGTTCACCGAGTTGCCGCTGCCCTTGCTCGACCCGGAGGCAATCGCCCTGCAACTCTCCCGCGGACTGGCCTCCTACGACCGCCGGCTCGGCCGTCGTCCCACCGTCTTCGGCCGACGCCGTTTCGGCCTCACGCCCGCCCTGCCGCAAGTCCTCGAACGATTCGGCTTCACAGCCGCGTTCCATTGCACGCTCGACGACGGCCGCTTTCCCGCCGGCAACCAGAGCCGCATCCGCTGGGAATCGCCCGATGGGTCGGCCGCTGGTGGCAGCCGCCAGTGCCGGGTGCCACTGGCTGT
>JAJFUI010000359.1 GCA_021372555.1 Planctomycetaceae bacterium
CTTCAAGTCGTGGGCGATCATGGAGCACTATCGCATTACCCGCGACAAGCAGTTTCTGGCCGACGCCTATCCGCACATGGTGGCCAGCTCGCGTTGGCAGGAGAAGCAGCGGGCGCGATCTCGCACCGAGGCGGCGCGGAAAGCCAACGTTTACGGCCTGATGCCGCGCGGCTTCGGCGATTGCGGACTCGACAACGCCGGCGATGCGTACGGCGTCTTCTTTCCGCACAATATCTGGTCGGTCTATGGCGACCGTTGCTCTTGTGAAGCCGCCGAGATTCTCGGGAAGACCGAGGACGCGGCCGAACTGAAGAAGATCTATGAGACGGCCCGCGATGATTTGCTCAAGGCCATCGACCGCGGCGCGATCAAGGAGAAAGACTACCGCTGGATTTCCGGTATTGCTGACAACCCATGCGGCAGTCGCTGGGGAGCACTGAACGTCACTGTGCCGTGCGGATTGCTGCCGCCTGAGCACGAACTCGTGACCGGCACGCTCAAGAAGATCGAGGCCACCGTGAGCAAGGGCGGCCAACCGCTTCACACCGGTTGGATGCCCGACGGCGGCTGGGTGGCCATCACGCTGGACAACATTGCCGAGACCCACTTGGCTCGCGGCAACGGCGACATCGTGGCCCGCTATTTCTACTCGACCCTGAACCACGGCACGCCGCTCTACACATGGTGCGAGGAGCGCGGTCAAGAGCCGGGCACGACGAAACAGTCCGGCGACCGGCAGCACCTCTGGACGCCCGTGGCCGTCGTGCGCTGTCTCCGCGACATGATGGTGATGGAAAAAGGCGATGGGCTAGAACTGGCCTTGGGCACCGATCGCCATTGGCTGGCCTCGGGCAAGCCGGTCGGCATCGCCGGCGCGAAGACCCACTTTGGGCAGGTCACGTATCGAATGCAATACGACGCGGCCAAGTCGCAAGTCAGCGGCGAAGTCACATTTGCCGACGATTGCACAGCAGCCTCAGCCATCTTGCACATCCGGCTGCCCGGCGGGATCAAGGTTCGATCGGTCGGTGCGGAGTCGAAAGCCGAGATATTGCCCAACGGCGAAGGCATCCGCTGGAAGACGCCGCGAGGAACCATGAGGTTCCAAGTCGACGTTGGAGGGTGATGTCGCAGAAGCTAGCTGCGTCCCGATTCGATCCCCGCAGATCAGGTACCCCGTACCTGACGCCGTGTTCGCGAGCAGTTGGTAAGCAACGGCAAAGAACTGCCGACGGCGAGCGTACGTAACAAGCGGCTAGCTTGACGCGATTGCGGGTATTGTCGACAATCCTCAAAAGTGGAGTCCGCGTCGGAGAAACACGCATGTGCCCAAGTTCGTACCCGATGAAATCGATACGGTTGCTCGGTCTACTCCTGACCATGTTGTATGCGTGCGGCAACGCAGCTACGGCAGCCGAAAAGAACTTGCTTCGCACACCGTACGTCGAGGTGGTGACGCCGCCCGAGCAAGAGACGGAAATCAAAGCCCTTGTCGAGCAGTTGGTCTTGGCGGATCGGCCCGCGAGCAACCGGCCGACTCTCAATCCGAACATGAAGATTGTCGGCGCCGATGGCAAAGAAGTGCGACGTGCCGGCGAATCAGAAAAGGACGCGGCCGACTATCGTAAACGGTTCAATCGGTGCCAGGAGGCTTTCCAAAAGCTGATCGCGTACAAGATCGCCGCGTTTCGAGTGCTAAGTGACCATCTGGACGATAAGAGGCAGTCCATCAATTTCCGAAACCATTACCTCGCAAACTCGGTCGGCGATGCGTGTCGCTGGATCATCTATTTTCAGTTGCAGGACCGCCCGCAAGACTATTCCAGCTATGGCTACAGCCGCGCCGGCCGCGACGGCACACAGCATCCCAAACCCTATTGGGAGGGCACGCCCTTCGATGCGGCCGGTGGCGTGAAGCAATGGCTCAGGGAACACCAGACGTTAACCTATCTCGAAATGCAGATTCGTTGCCTTCGATGGCTGCTCGACAAGGAGAAACAAATCGGGGCGAGCGATGCGGCCAGCTATTTCGAGAACATTCTGCCACTGGAGATACAGATATTGACTCGACGACTCGATTCGGGAGAGGACGTGAACACGGAGCTTGCCAGATTACGGAAGGTCATGGCGAACCGCGATGAAACGAGCATTCCCGCAACTTTGTTGCCGCCGCGATGATCAAGTTGTGTAGGTCAGGCACTCTGTACCTGACAGCTACGGCTTGCGCTCAACCCAGTCAACGATTGTCAGGCACACGGTGCCTGAGCTACGGGAGGTACTATGCGAACCAGACTTGCGTTTGTAAGTGTCATATCGTTGCTCATCGCGCCCTGCTGTCTGGCGGCCGACAATCGCGTGGAAAAGCTCGTCCTCCCAACCCCGGAGCAGGCGGCGTGGCAGGATTTGGAACTGGGACTGTTTTATCACTTTGACATGACCACGTTCTTCGACAAGGGCGAAGAGGACTGGGCCAAGCTGGGCAACGTTGACCCGAATGTGTTCAACCCGACGCGGCTGAGCACCGACCAATGGCTCGCGGCGGCCAAGGCACTCGGGGCGCGGTACACGGTGCTGGTGGCCAAGCATGGCACGGGCTTCATCATGTGGCAGAGCGACGTCTATCCGTATGGCGTCCGGCAGTCGCGGTGGCGCGACGGGCGCGGCGACGTCGTGGCCGACTACATGGCTTCGTGCCGGAAGTCTGACATTCGGCCGGGCGTCTATTGCACCGTGTCGGTCAACGCCCGCTACAAGGTCTTCGAGGGCGGTTTGGTCGCCCGCTCGACCGGCCCGAAGGATCCGCGACAGGTCGAGTATAGCGGGATCGCCGAAAAGATGGTCACGGAGCTATGGGGCAACTATGGGCCATTCACCTACATCTGGTTCGACGGCGGCGCGCTGCCGCCCAGCAAAGGCGGGCCGGACCTCGTGTCGATCCTCCGCCGGCTCCAGCCGCACGCCGTGACGTTCCAAGGTCCGCCGGATAGCCCGGCCGGGAACACCCGCTGGACCGGCAACGAAGACGGCGAGATCGCCTATCCGGCGTGGAGCACTGTGGCGGCGTGGAACGACCCGGGCGTTGGCGATCCCGCTGGCAAGGTGTGGCAGCCTGCCGAGTGCGACGCTCCCTTGCGTAACCACGACTGGTTCTGGCGTCCCGGTCGCGAAGCGA
>JAJFUI010000001.1 GCA_021372555.1 Planctomycetaceae bacterium
GCCGCCTTACAGTCCCGATTTCAATCCGATCGAAATGGTCTTTGCCAAACTCAAAGGTCTGATTCGTCGGGCCGCCCCGCGAACCGTGGACGCCCTTTGGAATCTCCTGGGCCGCGTTCTCGATGCGTTCCCCGCCGACGAATTCTCTCGCTACTTGCACCACTGCGGATACACCGCTACACGTTCATGAAAAGCGCTCTAGTCTGGTTTACAGTCAAGCGAGGATTGTGAAGTGCCGCTCGATAAATCGCAGCAAGCGTTCTGCAATTCCCCATCGACTAATCGACCACGCCCGTAGTGCGTCGGTCTGGCCTGCCTCGCAAAAGCGAGGCGTTTACATAGGGAAAGTCAGTTGTAATCCAGTCGCCAGGCGTCGGCCAAGTGTCGGGCCTCCGCAAGGTTGGTGAACTGTTCTCGGTTGAGCGACTCGTCGCGCAAGCGGCTATGGAACGATTCCGCATAGCCGTTCTCCCACGGGTTGCCTGGCTCCACGTACAACGTCTCGACGCCAGCCAAGGACAGCCAGCGTCGGATCGCACGGGCGATGAACTCCGGCCCACGTGTGTTTCGTCAGCAACTTGAATTGACTCAACCCGCCCGCCAAGCCCCGGTGCCCTTGCACGATTGTCGATCCGCGACCAAGTGTCACTGGGCGATTCGGCCACGGGACCGCTGCTCGCAGTCGGTCGTTGGCCTGATGTCCGAATGTGCGATCTTGCCCGAGCTGCGATCCGGCTTTCCGTGAGCTTGGGCAGGGCCTTTGGATTCTGTATGTCGCGATATTGAGCAGGTGCATCAATGGTCTCCTGCCGGCCATATCGCCGTTGCGGCGATGTCTGACGAGTATATGTAAGAACGGTTCATGGAGAGACACCGCCGGTTGGCCCCTATCGTGTCAGGTCCGACGATGGTCGTCTACCGGGCAAAAGACGAGTGTGCAACCGCCGGAGACCACAGAGGGCCAACCCTGCGGCCGCGCGAGAGCGGTCTTTCAGAGAGAAAGTTCAACCACTTTCGCTACGTCTGACAACCAGTTGTCACCGGGGTCTGGTAAGCTGGCTGCCGTTCTTCTCGACGACCGTAAGGGCTGTCGGGCTGAGCATGGCTTGGCCCGCGCAACGAGAGGACGCGCGATCGGATCATGGTTCAGTTCGTAGCCTCGCATTGTCGGGCGCACCGCGAACGTTTTGCACTGTCAAAGTCCGCAGTGTCTCTTGACAACCTGGCCGACTGGCTATCAATTCGATCTGCTCTGTCAGACACAATTGTTCACTGGTAAAGCGGAGGCGGCTTGCCAGATTGCCGTGACAACGCAACGATCGCCTGGGAAGGCGTGAGTTTTTTGGGCGGGGGATTGACACAGGGAGGCGAGAAATGCTAAAAACCCTGCGCACGTGATCGCAGTTCACTCGACGGCGCAGGCCAGGTGAAGTCCAGCCGTCTTCTTGGTCCCCGGTTCGCTGCGCGAGTGATGAAACTTGGCGAGCTTTCTTTCTTAAAGGAAACGTCGATGCGCAAGCCGACATTGCGTTCTCGTTTGGACGGTGTCTTTAACGTCTTGGGGTTCAATCATCGCAAGAGCCGGAAGGCGATCAAATCCTCACGACGAACCTTGGCCGTCGAGCCGTTGGAGTGTCGGCAGTTGCTCAGCGTGGCCCCGCTGGGCAACGAGGCGTTGGTCAACAGTCTCGTTGCGGGGACACAGCGATTGTACGAAACCGGCAATGCCGTGGCAGCCGGTCCCAACGGCAGTTACGTGACCACTTGGACCAGCGCAAATCAAGACGGCGACGGGCTGGGCGTTTACGGCCAACGGTTTGACGCGGTCGGCGGGACGCTGGGCAGCGAGTTCCGCGCAAACACTACCACCGTCCACAATCAGCAACGATCCAGTGTGGCGACGGCGGCCGACGGCAGCTTTGTGGTCGTTTGGGACAGCAGCGGCCAAGACGGCGACGACACGGGCGTCTACGGCCAGCGATACGCCGCCAACGGTGCCACGTTGGGCGGCGAGTTCCGCGTGAACGTCACGACGGATGGCAGTCAAGAGAACGCCGCGGTGGCGTGTCTGACTGACGGCGGATTTGTGGTCGTGTGGAATGGCAAGGGAGCAGGCGACAACTCGGGCGTCTTCGGGCGGCGATACGACAGCAGCGGGACTGCCGTCGGCGGTGAGTTTCTCATCAACGCCCACACCGACGATCAACAGCGGTACGCCACGGTGGCCGCACTGCCTGACGGCGGCTTCCTCGCGGCCTGGGAGAGCCACGGCGGCCAGGACGGCGATGGCTCGGGCATCTATGCTCAGCGGTTTTCTGCGGACGGAAGCCATGTGGGCGGCGAGTTCCTGGTGAACACTACGACCGCCCATCAGCAACAGTATCCGGCCATTGGCGTGGCAGCCGACGGCCAGTTCACGATCGCCTGGCAGAGCAGCCTGCAAGACGGCAGTGGCTGGGGCGTTTATGCCCAGCGGTATCAGGCTAATGGCCAGACCCAGGGCGGCGAGTTCCGCGCTAATTCCTACACCACCGACGATCAGTCGCATCCGTCCGTCGCGTACAACCACCGCGGCGGATTCGTGATTGCGTGGAACGGCAAGGGCACAGGGGATTCCAATGGCGTCTTTGTCCGCGAGTTCGGTGCCGACGGTGCGGCATTGGGCAGCGAGGCATTGGTCAATGGAACGACGGACGATGCCCAGCGGTTTCCCACGGTCGTAGCGGCCGGCAGTGGCTACGTCATGGCCTGGAGCGGCGACGGCGTGGGCGACAGCGACGGGGTGTTTGTACGGCGGCTTGGCTCCCGGCCGACAACCTCCGGCATCACCGACGAAAGCGTCTGGGCCGGCCGATCCGAGTCCAACATTGATCTTTGGTCCGCGTTCGAGGACGCCGAGAGCGCCGACTCGATGTTGACTTACCAGGTGACGGCCAACAGCAACCCCGATCTGTTCTCATCAATCACGATCGACGCGGCAACAGGCCGCCTGACGCTGGGATACGCTCTCGGGGCATTGGGCTCCGCCGATCTGACCGTGCAGGCGATGGACCCCAGCGGACTTTCGGTCGAGACGACTTTTGTGGCGACGGTCGCCGTGCCGGAGGATGATCCGTATCTCTGGTATTTTCCCCGCAACGGAAACCACGTTTGGGACACGACCACGCAGAACTGGAACACCGCCGCCGATGGCTCGGGCGATTGGCGTGCATGGCCCAACAACGCTTCATGGTCGGCGGCCTTTGGGCGATCGGCCGACACGGTGACGGTCGCCAGTGACATTACCGCTGGCGTCGTCACGTTCGATGTCGCGGGATACACGCTCAACGGCGGCTCGATTAAGTTGGCGGGCACCGGATCGACGATCAACGCGGCCAACGCGGGCGGCACAATCAATTCCAACATCACCGTGACGACCGACAACCAGGAATGGACGGTATGGAGCGGCAAACAATTGACGCTCGGCGGCACGGTGACTTTTAGCACCAAGACCGTGTATATCGAAGGCGGCGGAACGGCGGCTTTCACCGGCAGCACAACGCACAACGGCTTAAGCCTGCGAATTCGTGACGGCGTGACAGCCGCGTTTTCGGCGGGAAGCCTGCACGTCAGTTCGTTGTATGTCGGCTATGGCTCGACTGGCACGCTGAATTGGAATAGCTCGGGA
>JAJFUI010000004.1 GCA_021372555.1 Planctomycetaceae bacterium
TGAAACGGCTAAAGGCACTGATCCAGCACCTTTGAGTCCTGTGCGTGGCCGAGTCCTTTTTGCGACAATCCGTCAACGATTGGCGGTTTGGAGATGGCGGCGAGCAGTCGGGGTGCCCGCGTCTGGTTGCGGCGGGAAGGACCGCCAACCGCAGAGTCTGCCTAGTGCTTTGTCAGCCCCAGAAGTTCGGGTTGGTCTGAGGCGGTAAATCTGGGAAGCTATGGGCAACAAGGAGGTTGCCCATGAACAAGAAGTATATCGTGCGATTGTCGACGAAGGAACGCCGAACTTTGCAGGAGGTCGTCCGCAAGTTTCAGGGGTCGAACCAGAAAGTCCGTCGCGCTCAAGTACTTTTGAAGGCAGACGTGGCAGGCCCGGCGTGGACCGATGAACGAATCGCCGAGGCCTTTGGATGTCGTACCCGGACGGTCGAAAAGTTGCGCGAGCGGTTTGTCACCGAAGGCTTCGAGCAGACCCTGCAGGGCAAGCAGCGTGAGAAGCCCGCCACGCCGAAGCTGCTCAGCGGCAAGCAAGAGGCTCAAGTGATCGCCCTGCGGCTTGGCCCACCTCCCCAAGGCTACGCCAATTGGACATTGCGCCTGCTGGCTCGCAAGTTGGTGGAGTTGGAGATCGTGCCCGCGATCAGTCATGAAACCGTCCGCAGCACGCTGAAAAAAACGGTATGACCAACCGCAAGATTCAATACTGGGTCATCCCGCCGGAGGCCGACGCGGAGTTTGTCGCGGCGATGGAACGCGTGCTCGACACCTACGAAAAACCGTATGATCCCGACCATCCGGTGCTCTGCATGGACGAGCAGCCGGTCCAGTTGATCAAGGAAACACGTTGTCCGATTCCTGCCACGAAGCGGCACGCCAAGCGGATCGACTACGAATACGAACGGGCGGGGACGGCGAGCATCTTCATGTTCACCGAGCCGTTGGCGGGTTGGCGTGAGGCGACCGCACGAACCTCCAAAACCAAGGTGGACTGGGCCGTGGAAGTCGCCCGACTGCTCGAGGGACGTTATCGCAAGTGCCCCATCGTAACCTTGGTGTGCGACAACCTCAACACCCACACCATTGGGGCGTTCTACGAGGCTTTTCCTCCGGCACGTGCCCGCGCGTTGGTCCGCCGCCTGGACTTCTGCCACACGCCCAAGCATGGGAGCTGGCTGAACATCGCGGAGAACGAGTTAAGCTCGCTGACGCGACAGTGTGTATCAGGGAGGCGGTTCGGCGAATTGACGATCCTGCAATCCGAAATCGGCGCGTGGTCGACGGACGTGAACATCACCCAGCGCGGCGTCGACTGGCAAATGCGCGTCAGCGACGCCCGCTGTAAACTGAAATCGCTCTACCCGAAACGTAGGATTTGACAAAGCACTAGTTTTGCTAGTCAGACTTGTGAGTGGAGAGGTATTTGGTTAAAATGCCAAGCAGCGAATTGCCGATAAGAGTCAGGATAGCACTCCCGGAACTGCGAGGTGGACGGTGATGGCACAGACGGACAACGAGGCTCGCGTCCGAGTTTTCAAGGCACTGGCCCATC
>JAJFUI010000005.1 GCA_021372555.1 Planctomycetaceae bacterium
AGCCCGGGTGCGCATTTGTTGTCATTGCCGGTCGTCGTGGTGCTGATCGGGCTGAACGAGTGGCTGCTCGGGCGAGCCAAGTCGCACTACATGCCGCCGATCGCGCAGGTCGAAGGGGGCGGCATCAAGCGAGGCCTGACCGCGCCCGAGGCCGCGGTGCTCTTGGAATTGCCGGTGGCGAAGGTATTGTCGCTGGTCATTTTTGGCATGTTGAAGAAGGGGATGCTGCGCCAGATGCAAGCCGACCCACTGGTCGTTGTGGTCAACGAGCCATTCATCGTCGACGAGAAGGCCGCCGTGCCGGCCTCGGTCGTAAAGGACACCGCCTCGCCGGCCGGCGAGGCGGTGCCGCAAGCCGCCGCAGAACTTTATGGGAATGCGGCCGTCAAGCAGGGCGTCGTCATCAATAGCTACGAGCGTCCTTTCCTGTTCCTGATCCAGAACAATGCCCCGAAGCCGGTGCGCGACATCGATTTCAGCGTACCGATGCGAATCCTGATCCGGGACACCGCCGCGCGGATGAAGGGTTTCGATCTTTCGGACACGAAGGACTACTACCGAGCGATCATCCGGAAGGCGGTGGAACAGGCGTCCGCAATCGGCGACATTCCCCAGCGCGAAAAAGCGATCGACCGGAACTTCGAGTGGATTCTGATGGACGATGGCTTCCCCACAGTTTTCACCTACGGCCGCCCGTACTATCCGACTTGGACTCGCGGCTCGACATCGGCGGCGGGGCCGTTGTCCGCGCCCGGCGGCGATGGCAGCAGCACGTCATTCGGCGATGTGGCGGCGAGCTTTTCCGGCTGGGCCGAGAACACGATGGGCGGCATGGCTTCGGCTATTTCGCCTGGTGCTCTGACGATGGAGCGTCCCGGCGGCGGATTCATCGACCTGAGCGGCGCGGATCATGTCGCCAGTGACTTCTTCCAATCGCTGGCCGAATCGGCCGGCAACAGCGGCGGCGGTGGTGGTGGCGGCGGCTGTGCCTGCGCGTGCGCCGGATGTGCTTGTGCCTGCGCGTGCGCCGGTGGCGGGCGATAGCCGGATGTCCCCTCTCGCAAAGAAAGAGGAGAGAGGGCCTCAAACGGCGGCACAAACAGCGCAATCGCTAAAGTTTCTCCGCTGGCAGTGCCGATAAATGGCACGACCACTCTTGCGCCGAGACCTTGCGCCATGGCATTCGCCGGAGTCCGCAAAGCTGCGATCGTGTTGAGCAGCCTGCCCGAACGGCAGGCGGCCGCGCTCCTGACACAACTGACGGCTGCAGAGTCCGAGGCGGTTCGGGGCCAGATGGCCAGCCTGGGCCAGGTGGGCCGTCGGCGGAGGCAGGTGGTGCTGCAGGAGTTCGCCGCCCGGGCCACCGTTCGTCGCCCCACATCGGGAATACGGTCCGAATCGATTGAGGCCGGCGCCGGCAATCCGGCGACAACTCGCTTTCGGTTCCTCCGGGCGATGGCTACGGAGGATCTGGCCACGTTGCTTGCGGAGGAACATCCGCAGACGATCGCACTGATTCTTTCACACCTGCCAGCGGACCGCGCCGGGCAGGTGCTCAGCGCGATGCCGAGCGAGTTGCAGGCGTCGATCATCCGCCGCATCGCCACGATGGATGAGCCAAGCACGGAAGTCGTCGACGACCTGGAAGAGGCCCTCCGGCAACGCGTGGGCGATGCAGCGTGCGGCGAGGCCAGCATTGGTATGGTCAGCATCGTAAAGATGCTTGGGGCAATGCAGCCGGCGACCGAGCGGCAGTTGCTCGACGATATCGCCCAGGCGGACCCCAACCTGTTTGGCACGATCCGTCGCGCGATGTTTGGCGCCGATGTCGCGTCTTGCGAGATGGCGTGCGAAGCCGCGAGCAACTGAGCGGGTGTGTCGAGCCCGACAGCCTTCTCTTCTTCGCCATTTGTCCTTCGTGCTTCGTCGTTCCCATCCTCCCCTTCCCCCTGGCTTTTCCGGCTGTTAGCATGGGCGGCATGGCCACCGTCACGCCCATGATGAAGCAGTACGAGGAAGCGAAGCGGGCATGCCCCGACGCGCTGCTTCTTTTCCGCATGGGCGATTTCTATGAAATGTTTCATGACGACGCCAAGACGGCGGCTCGCGTGCTGAACCTCGCGCTGACGAGCCGCGAGAAGGGGGAAAACGCGACGCCGATGGCCGGCTTCCCCCATCACCAGTTGGAAAGCTACCTGGGCAAGCTGATCGCGGCGGGCTACCGTGCGGCGGTGTGCGAGCAGGTCGAGGATCCGAAGCTGGCCAAGGGTTTGGTCCGCCGCGAGGTAACGCGGATCGTCACCCCCGGCACGGTCACGGACGACGCCCTGCTGGATCCACGGGAATGCAATTACCTGGCCGCGGTGGCCCCGGGGGAACCAGCGGGCTTGGCGTGGGTCGAGCTTTCGACCGGGCGATTCGTCGCGGCCGCGTTCCCGGCGTCGCAGTTGCCCGATCAGTTGGCCCGACTTGGGCCGGCGGAATGCCTGCTGAGCGAGGATGGTCCGCCGCTCATGGCGCCGTTGTCCGAGCGGATGATGACGACACGCCGCCCTGCCTGGGCGTTCTCGCACCAAACCGCGCGGCAGACGCTGGAGAAGCACTTCGGCACTGCCGGCCTGGAGGGCTTCGGATTCTCCGATGGCGAGGCCGATGGGCAGGCGATCCGCGCCGCCGGGGCGATCCTCGACTACTTGGCCGAGACCCAGAAGAGCTCGCTCGATCACGTTGACCGGCTGCTGCCGTATCACGCGGCGGGCACTTTGGAGATCGACCAGTCGAGCCGCCGCAGCCTCGAGATCACCCGCACGATCCGCGACGGCCGCCGCGAAGGCTCGTTGCTCTGGGTGCTTGACCGGACGCAAACGGCGATGGGCTCTCGGCTCTTGGCCGAATGGGTGGCCAACCCGTTGACCGACGCAGCGGCCATCCGTGCACGGCTCGACGCGGTGGCGGAACTGGTTGCCCAGCCGTCGCTGTGCGCCGACCTGCACGAGTCGTTGCGTGCGGTCTACGACGTCGAGCGGCTTTTGGCCCGCGTAACCACGGGGCGGTGCGGGCCTCGCGACTTGAGCTTCCTGGGGCGCACGCTGAAGTCGCTTCCGACAATCAAGGCCAAGCTGGTCGCGCGGGGAAGCGCGTTGCTCGCGGAATTGGAAGGGGCCATTGACCTGTGCCCGGAGTTGCGGGCGACGCTGGAACGGGGACTGGCCGATGATTGCCCGTTGAACAACCGCGATGGCGGATTCATTCGCGAGGGCTTTAGCGCGGAGCTCGATGCTCTGCGCGAGTTGGCCCATGGCGGCAAGCAGTGGATCGCGCGCTATCAGGCCCAGGAGGCGGAGCGGACGGGCATTTCCACGCTCAAGGTCGGCTTCAACCAGGTGTTCGGCTATTACATCGAGGTGACGAACACTCACCGCGACAAGATTCCGACCGAGTACATTCGCAAACAAACGGTCAAGAACGCCGAGCGCTACATCACGCCGGAGCTGAAGGAGTACGAAGAGAAGGTTCTGACGGCCGACCAGCAGGCGAAGGAGTTGGAATACAGACTGTTCCAGGACCTGCGCGAGGTTGTGGCCGGGGATCGGCGGCGGCTGCAATCGACGGCGGCGGCCCTCGCGCAAGCGGACGTTTTGGTGGCCCTGGCCGAGCTGGCGCTGGAACGAAATTACTGCCGGCCCGAGATCGTCGACGAGCCCGTGCTGCGAATCGTCGACGGTCGGCACCCGGTCGTCGAGATGATCGAGCCGGAAGGGAAGTTTGTTCCGAATGACATCGCTTGCGGGTCATGTTCAGCGGCCGATGAATCGTCACGTTCAGCAGCCGGCGGCGCGGCGGCTCAGGACGATGGCGAACCGTCTGCCGAGGGCGACGGCATAATCTTGCTGATCACCGGCCCGAACATGGCTGGCAAGAGCACGTACATCCGCCAGGTGGCGTTGTTGACCGTGATGGCGCAGATCGGCAGCTTTGTTCCTGCCCGCGAGGCCACCATCGGCGTGGCCGACCGAATTTTCGCCCGTGTCGGCGCCAGCGACGAGTTGACCCGAGGGCAGAGCACGTTCATGGTCGAGATGATCGAGACCGCGCGGATTCTGCACGCGGCGACGCCGCGCAGCTTGGTGATCCTGGACGAGATCGGCCGCGGCACGAGCACGTACGACGGCATTTCGCTGGCCTGGTCGGTGGTCGAGTATCTGCATGATCGGGTCGGATGCCGAACGCTGTTCGCCACGCACTACCACGAGCTGACCGACCTGGCGAAATCGCTTTCCGGCGTTCAGAATCTTAACGTGGCGGTTCGCGAGTGGCAGGAGGAGGTGATTTTCCTGCATAAGATCATTGCCGGCGCGGCGGACAAGAGCTACGGCATCCATGTTGCCCGACTGGCGGGCGTGCCTCGCGAGGTGATCGGGCGGTCGAAAGAGATTCTGGCCCAATTGGAGGAAGAGCATCTCGACGCGGAAGGTCGCGCGAAGATCGCCAGACCGTCGGTTGCGGCCAAGAAGCCCCGGCTGCAACTTACGCTGTTCGCCGCGGCAGAGCATCCGCTCGTCGACGAGCTACGCCGCGTGGACGTGAACAACCTGACGCCGCTGGCGGCACTTCAGTTGCTCCAGCAATGGCAGGAGAGGCTGGCGAAGGAAAGACAGACGCGGGATGAAAAATGAACAATGCAACTTTCAAATCGCCATTTGCAGTCTTCTTCTCTCATGAATCCTTGCGACGATAGCTCCCTTACCACTGCTATTCATGCTGACGCCTGGCTGTTGGACCCAGCGGTGACATTCCTGAACCACGGTTCGTTCGGGGCTTGTCCGTTGGATGTGCTCGATCATCAGCAGGCGATTCGCGCGGAGATGGAGCGGGAGCCGGTCGATTTCCTGGTGCGGCGGATGACGCCACTTCTGGACGAATCGCGGGAGGCGCTGGCCGGGCTTATTGGCGCGGACCCGGCCGGTCTCGTCTTCGTGCAAAACGCCACCGCAGGCGTCAACGCAGTGCTGCGCTCGCTCCCATTCCGATCGGGCGACGAGATTCTGGTCACCAACCATGACTACAACGCTTGCCGGAACGTGGTGCGGTACGTCGCCGAGCAAACCGGGGCGGCCTTGGTCGAGGCCGAGTTGCCGCTGCCCATCGACTCTCCGCAACAGGTGATCGATGCGGTATTGAGCCGAACGACCTCCCGCACACGGTTGGCGCTGCTCGATCACATCACCAGCCCAACGGCGCTGGTGTTTCCAATCGAGGAGTTGGTGGGGGAGCTCAATCGCCGGGGGATCGACACGTTGGTCGACGGCGCCCATGCGCCCGGCATGGCGCCACTTAACATGAAGCGGCTGGGGGCAGCCTATTACACCGGCAACTGCCACAAATGGCTTTGTGCGCCGAAAGGGGCCGGCTTTCTCTACGTTCGTCGCGACCGGCAGGAGGGGATTCAGCCACCGATTATTAGCCACGGCTGGAACCGTCGACGCCCGGGCTATTCACCGTTCCAGGATGCCTTCGATTGGCCGGGCACACTGGACCCTTCGGCATGGCTCTGCGTTGGGCACGCAATCCGCTTCATGAGCACGCTTATGCCTGGAGGCCTGCCGGCCCTGATGGAGCGGAACCATAAGCTGGCGATGCTCGGCCGCCGGACGCTTTGCCAGCGGCTTGGCCTCCTGCCGGTCGGACAGGAGCCAATGCTTGGGTCGATGGCGGCCGCGATTCTGCCGAACCACATCGCGGCCCGGTTCCTGCGGCGTCAGCCCTCGGGCACGCTCGACAATGCGGCATTGCACGACGAGTTGTTCGACCGGCATCACATCGAGGCGCCCACCTACTGCTGGCCCGCTGCGCCGCAGTTGATGCTTCGGATTTCCGCCCAGGCGTACAACGACGCAGGGCAGTACGAGCGGTTAACCGGGGCGCTGACGAAAATACAGAACGGTGAATGACGAAGCTCGAAGAGCCGGCCTTCGTCATTCCTACAACAGCCCTTTGAACGTGCTCAGCCCGACCGGCTCGCGGCTGGCGAACGGTTCGCCGTAACGGGCGCCGATTGACCAACCCCAGACCGCCGCCTGATCGCGGAGGCGGTCGATGAAGGTTGGCGGCTCCAGCGGACGGCCCTCGATGAACTGGCTGCGGTAGCACTCGATCGCCGCCTGCTTCTGCTCCCAGTAGTCGCTAATGTCGAGGACGAAGGCCGGCTGCGGAATGCTTCGCAGGTGGAAGCAGTAGTAGTGGAAGATCCGCTCGGGATAGTACGGCTCACCGGGCATGTCGGTTTTGGTAAGCTTCGACCAGAAGCGGGCGGCCTCGATCAGCTCGGTCGCGGCCAGGTGATCGGGGTGGGCGTCGAGCCAGTAGGGACCGAAGATCCATCGCGGCCGCTGCTGGCGGAAGACGACGGCCAACTGCCGCCGGGCGGCTAGCGTTGGTTCGAGGCTGCGATTGGGCAAGCCAAGGTTCTCACGCCAGGAGACTTGGAGCACCTGTGTGGCTGCGGCGGTCTCCCGCTTCCGGATTTCCGGGGAGCCGAACGGCGTTGGCTCTCCATCGGTGAGATCGAGCACGCCGACGGTGAGACCCTCGGCGCGAAACTTCGCAATGGCACCACCCATGCCGAGTTCGGCATCATCGGGGTGGGGGGCGACGACGAGGACATCCAGCATGGCGTACTACCTCCGCCCGCAATTGTTGCCGCCCAGCAGGCGGTGTGCAAGCACTTTCTTGTTTCCACGCGACCGCTGATAGCTTCCGGGAGTGTCAACGCTTATAATGCGTCGGATGCGAGGGCGCCCGGTTGGGGGCTCAGGAACAGGGGTGAGAAGATGCGCCAGGTTGCTCGGTCGTTACTGAGGGGCGTGTTGGTGTTGCTGGTGGCCGTCTCGGCTGCCCGAGCGGAGCAAAACCGCGCGTTTGTCGAAAGCCGGTCCGGCGACGGCGAACTACGGTACATCAACGAGTTGCCGGTGCTAATGGTTGCTGGAACACCGGCCGAAATCGGGCGACAGAAGGCCGCGCTCACCGGCGACGCCATGCGTAAGCTGAGCGAGTACCCCGATAAGCTGCTTGAGCGATGGGGACGCAAAGAGCGTTTGCCTGAGTACGTCCGAATGTGCAAGGCGCTGATGCCGCAGGTGCCGGCCGATCATCGCGACGAGATGAAGGCAGCGGCGACGCAGTCGAACATTAGTCCGGAGATCGGCATCGAGGGGAATCTACTGCCCGATGTCTATCGGGGCAGCTTCGCCTGCTCGTCGCTGATCGTCGATGCGGAGCACAGCGCCACGGGTGGGCCGCTGTTCGGGCGGAACCTCGATTTCTACACGCTGGGACTCCTTGATAAGTACAGCCTGGTGACGATCCACCGTCCGAAGGGAAAGCACGCGTTTGCCTCGATCGGCTTCGCCGGTCTGTTCGGGTGTCTTTCAGGGATGAATGATGCCGGGTTGGCCCTGGCGGTCCACGAAGTATTCATTTCTCGCGACGGCGCCGCGATGTTCAATCCGAAGGGCGTCCCTTACTCATTCTCCTTCCGTCGCGTGTTGGAGGAGTGCAGCAACGTAGCGGAGGCGGAGAAGCTGATCCGCTCGATGGAGAGAACCACGATCCTCAGTCTGGCCGTGTGTGATCGCCACGATGCAGCAGTATTTGAGATGACGCCCAAGAGTGTGATGGTTCGCGGCAAGAGCGACGGCATCCTTGCTTGCACGAACCACTTCCGCAGCAATGATCTGGCCCCGGTTTTTGGATACTGTCCCCGATACAACAAGCTGATTCAGGCTCGGAAGCTCAATCAGCTTGGCGTGCCCGAGGTGGCCAAAAAGCTGCACGAGGTGAACATGGGCCGCCTGACCACGCAGACAATGATCTTTGAGCCAGCCACGCTCAAGCTGCATTTGGCCATCGGTTCCTGCCCGGCGTCGGCGCTACCGCTGAAGGCTGTTGAACTGAAGCCGTTGTTCGCCAATCGCCGGGATTAAACCGCAAGAGCGTTCCGAAGATTTGCACGGCGCATCGCTTGGTAATCACCCTGCGCGTCGAGCTTTATGGTTTCGGCGTGAACTCGTCGAGGTCGTAGATCTTGAGTTGCTTCTCGACGTCGGCGACCTGCTCCACAACCCGCTCGAAGCCCTCTTTGCCGAAGAGCCGGTTTTCCTCGGCCTCGAATTTCTCGCCGAGTTCATCCATCTGTTGATCACTGAGGACGCGATGCAACGCCGGGAAGAGCACGGTGTCTTCGCGAGCTGCGTGGGGGCGGTACATGATGTCGAATTCCATGATCGCCCGGGCAAGGTTGTCAGTCGCCTGGCTCGGCTTACGGACGTCGATCTCCTTCGCCTTGCCGCTGGCACGGAGGATCTCGTCCGTGAGCTTTCGGCCCGCGTCATGTTGCTTTCGGAGCGTCACAACCAGTGACGCCATCTCCTGGCGTTTTTCGAACAGCGGGAAGATAAAGCTCTCTTCCAGCTTCTCGTGGTAGTCCTCGACGAACCTGCGAACCAGCGCCGCTGATTTATTGAGCGCTTCGGCCGGCAGCTTGCCTGTCCGGCCGGCCTGTCGCAGGGCCTTTTCATAGATCAGCAGGATGCGGCGGAGCACGCCGTGTTCGCGCATCAGGTCTTCGGTGGCCGAGACCTCTTCGGCCTGTTTCTCGGGCGCGGCAGCGCCGGCAAACCCTGCGACGCCCAACGCAGCGGCCGCCAAGAACTCCCGTCGTGCGGTTCGCATTGCGCACCTCCGAAGTCATCGGTTAGAGATCACTTCATCGACTTGAACAAGGCTGTCACGTCGAAGCAGATTTCATCACCGTCGTCGCAATCGATCTTGTCGAGACTTTTGCCATCCTGATGCAGAACAGCTTGTTGCCCCAAAGTCTTCTTGAGATGCCGCAGGACATCGTATTCGTCGGAGACGCGGGTGACCATGTATGGACTTTCGCGGCTGCCGTCCCCGGTGCTGAGGATGCCTTGGATGCACGTCTCGGCCAGCTTGGCTTCTTTTGCGGCGATGGCCTTATCGCCCAGGGCGGCGGCGATGCGCGAGGCGATCTGGTGTGCCCTGGGAGACAAGATTAGCGCGGGCATGGCTTTCTTCAGCCGCGTGCGAGCCTCTTTGAACTTCTGATCCTGGACCAGCTTGTCGACGTCTTCTAAGTCCAGGGTGTAAGGCCCGTAATCCTTGGACGTCGTCAGCGCTCGGTAGACTTTGAGATAGCTGTCCTTCGTTGGCTCCTTGACGAACGCTTCGAACTCGCGGCTCGCATATTCCGCGGTCACCGGTTCGGGGTTTGGCCGTTTAGGAGCATCCTTGGGCTTCTCGGCCGTAACGTTGCCCGACGTGATGGCAATTAACGCCGCCACACAAGCCGCCAAAAGCGATCGCGCCGCAATCTTCACGAGAACCGCCCCCTGGTTTCAGGTCATTTGATGGTGTATCGCCACACGCGCCACTTCTTGTCCTTTTCCAGCCGAACCGTGATGGTTTCCTCGGTGGCGGCCTTCCTTTCGAAGGCCGTTTTGTACCGGAGGATGACGTATTGTCCTTCCGGTTCGCCTGGCGGATTTGTGGTGTAGCTCTTCGACACCAACGTACGCGACTTTACCGCGCCCAACGGTTTTCGGGTGTCGCCAAGCTTCTGCACAAAGTCGCGTCGCTCCGCGGCTTCCTTGAGGTAGCTGGCCGCCGACTCCCAGCCTCGCGCGTATTGGCCCTGATCGACCAACACGAGCCAGGCGTCCGCGGCCTCGACGGCCCGCTTCTCGGCATCAAGCTCGTGGGCCGACTTCTTCGGGCGCGGTTTGGTCGTGGGCTTCGCTTGAATGAGGGGCTTCAAGAGCAGCGTCACCGGCGTCCCTTCGGGCGGCAGCCGCTCGGCAAAGGCTTCGTAGGACCGCGATTCGATCGCGCCGTAGCCGCGTCGCGGCAGATCGAGCATCGCCGTGGGAAGACTCAAGACGCAGATCATGTCGCCACCGTCGGCATGGTAGGAGACGATCTGGCCGTTCTCGTCCTTCTCGGCGATACTGCCGCCAAAGACCCAGTTCACATCCAATGCCTTTTTGGTTTTGATGTCACGAACCCAATCCTGCGCCCGGGCGGACTGCACCTTGCCCTGCTGGTCCTTCCACCGCACCTGAATGGCGATCTCAGTGCCGGTCGGCGGCAAGAACTCAGGCTGGAACCGTGCGGGATGGCCGGGGATTGCACCGACGCTAAGCAGCGCCGTGTGGATGATGCAAGGCTTCACGTTGACCTCGACGACGGACTCGTAGGCGCGGTTCGCGTAGGTCGCAAAGAACTCCAGTGGGTAACCGGCCTTGCATACCCGGCCGAGCAGAACAACGTGTCGCTCCTGCTTATCGATCCAAATGGGCTGTTCCCCGCTAAGACGGATGAGGTTATCGAGATTGTCGACCAAGGGCAGGCCGAGTTCCGGCGGCTTCTCGGCCATCTCCTCGATCTCGTCGGTCAAGGAGCTCTGAGCCTTCTCGGATTTGGCAGGTTCTTTGGTCGGCTTAGGCGGCTGTTCCCTTTCTTTCGGCGACGAGGGTGGCGTGGTCGGTTTGGGCTCGGGCTTCGCGACCGGCGTGGTCTCCCGCGGCGGCAACTTGACCGGCTTCTGCTCACGCGCCGCCGGGCAGCCACTCAATAGAATTGTGGCAACCAACACGCTGGCGCCCCAGGCGCCGGACCTTCGAGCGATCGTCGATTTCCGTATCATTCTCGTTCTTCCTTTTTGCATTGCCACGTCACTGGCATCGACCGGGGGACACCTCCGCAGCAAACCGACAACCCGGTCATTCTAGCTGCGCCTCAAAAAACGACAAGACACGTAGAATCGAGCGCCGCCAGTTTCGCGCGATGATCGAGGACAACGCCAGCAAGTGCTGGGTAAATAGCGGGACTTGAAGGGCTGCGCTGCGCGTGACGGTCGTCGCGACTCTGCGTGGGCCGCACTCGGCTTCTCCGGCTGAATCACCGCCGAAAGGCGTGGCTAAGGCCGAAGGGCCGTTATGCTACCAGTTCTTTGCTGGTTCCACCGGGGGTTTCGCAGACGTGGCGCGGAACGGCATAGCCGGGTAGGCGGGCGCGCAGTTCCGAAACGATCGCAGCGGCCTTGGGCGATGCGACCTCGAAGTGGGCGGCGCCGGCGACGTGATCCAGTCGGTGCAAGTAATATGGGATTACACGAAGATCAATGAGCCGCTCGTAGAGGTCGGTCAGGATGTCGGCGCTGTCGTTGACACCGTGCAGAAGAACAGACTGGCTTAACACGGGAATGCCGGCATCGATGAGGCGTCCCAGGGCATCCGCAACGTCGGCGTCGATTTCGCCGGGATGGTTGACGTGGACGACGGTAACGGCCGTCAGGCGGGTCTTGCGGAGCGCGCGGAGCAGGCCAGTAGTCACGCGCTGGGGAATCAGAATCGGCAGACGGGTATGGACTCGCAGGCGACGGAGGTGCGGGATGGCGGCCAACTGGTCGGCGAGATCGGCCAGCGCGGAATCAGAGAGGCTGAGGGGATCGCCGCCGCTGAGGATGACCTCGTGGATCGACGGGTCGGCGGTGATTGTTTGGATGGCGGGCTGCCAATCCGCCGTCGAGGCGTTGTCGAACGGGAAGTGGCGGCGGAAGCAGAAGCGACAATGAACGCCGCAGTGAGGAGCAGTCACCATCAGGATCCGGCCACGGTATTTTTGGAGGAGGCCAGGGCCGCATTGGGCGTGGCTTTCGGCCAGGGGATCTGCGGTGTAGCCAGCCGTGGTCGCCAGTTCAGCGGCGCGGGGTAGGACCTGGCGGAGCAGGGGGTCGGCGGGGTCGGCGGGACGGATGCGAGCCAGGTAGGTGTGAGGCACGAGCATCGACCAGCGGTCGGCGGCGGGCTCGGCGTCTGCGGCCAACGAGGCGGGAAGGCCCAGGGTTCGGCAGAGCTCGGCGGGACTGCGGACCGAATGGGCCAGAATTGACTGCCAATCGGCGGGGGGCGGCGGGCTGGCCCCCCGCTTGGTTCGGAACACACAATCTGTCATAATGACGAATCTTACCAGAAGCAAACTCACTCAGGAAGCGAAACGGGAAACCAGTCGTGGCGAGCTACAACACCAGCGAGTTCCGCAAGGGCCTGAAGGTCCAATTGGAAGGCGATCCGTACATCATGATCGAGTGCAACTTCGTGAAGCCCGGCAAGGGGCAGGCACTCTACAAGTGCAAGTTGCGGAACTTGATTCGCGGGACGGTGCTGGACCGCACGTACAAGAGCGGCGACAGTCTGGACGCGGCCGAGATCGACGAGATCCAGGCGCAGTTCCTTTACCGGCAGCTGGACCATTTCGTCTTCATGGACAATGAGACGTATGAGCAGTACGAGTTGACGGCTCAGCAGGTGGACGACGCTTGGAAGTATCTGAAGGAAGGGATGGTGTGCAACATCGTGCTGCACAACAACCAGCCGATCAGCATTACGCCGCCGAACCACGTGGTGTTGAGGGTCGAGTACTGCGAGCCGGGCGCAAAGGGGAACACGGCCACCAATGTGACGAAGCCGTGCAAGGTGGACACCGGCGCGGAGTTCCCGTGTCCTGCGTTCGTCAACATCGGCGATCTGATCAAGATCGACACGCGGACGGGCGAGTACTTGGAGCGCGTGAAGGAGTAGCGCTCGCGGCAAGGGCCAGCAATTAGGCTGGCGGCGTGCGAGTGCAGTTCCTGAACTCGAGTCTGGCAGTGAGCCCTGCATCGTGGGCGCGCGCAATCTTACGCGGGCTGCAGCCATTACCGTCGACGGGTGATCGCGCCTGCAACGGTGACGGTCAAGATCACGACGACGAATGTGGAAGTGTCTTTCCGCATCGGGCGAACGCGCCGAGGGTGATAAGAAAGTTGTCACCGAAGCAGGGGCGTGGCGCGCCGGTTGGAGTTTCTGAGCGAAAGCGGTGACGGCATCCGCAACGACGGAGGCCCCGGCTGGGGAACAATCGCCAGGGCGCGCCTTCTCGCTTGGAATGGGACGCCGATGGAATAAGCGGCTTTTCTTGCTGTTCGGCGCCCGAATTGTGTGCCTGGGGTCTCCGCCGGCGTTGTCTCTCTCCCTGTCAGTCTGCGATCAAGCAGCGGCGCTCTTGGGAGGGGAAGCTTGTCTCGCCCGGTAGCATTGTGCGATCGATAACTCGGTGGCTTGGGGACGTTCTTGCGGCGAAATTGCCGCCCAACAGGGGGAGACGACACGGATTATGTATGTCCTGCACATCGTCGGGCGGAAGAACCACGGGAAAACGACGCTGATCGTCGACTTGGTCATGGAACTGACGAGCCGGGGGATTTCGGTGGGGACGATCAAGCATTCGGGCAAGGGGCAGGAGATTGACCGAGCCGGCACCGACTCGCATCGGCATCGCATCGCCGGGGCGAGTCCGGCGGCGATCATGACGGACGGGTTGACTGGCGTCTACATACCGAGACTTGCCGGCGACGATGCGTATGAATCGGTCGCCCCGCTCATGGCCGAATGCGATGTCGTGCTGGTGGAAGGCGATCTGGAGCGGCGTGCGCCGAAGATCGAGGTGTGGCGTGAGGCGTTTGGCACACCATGTTTGGCCGCGGAGCGCGATGACGTTTTGGCCGTGGTCACCGACGATCGGCCGGCGGTGTCGACACCGGTGTGGCCGAGACGGGACATCGTTGTGTTGGCCGACCGAGTGCTCGGCTGCGCGGAGCTAATGCCGAGCATTGGTTTTTATAAACGTCGTTCCTCGTTCGGCGGCGCCAGTTATCGAGGACTGGGTGGTTTTGCGGAGCGGGTATCATTCGATGCCGTTGCCAAATAGGGAAGCGGTAGGCGTGCCGCCAAAGAGGCAGCCCACTTACTGATGCCGATATTTCCATTGATCCGTGTCCAACCGCAAACACGGCTGTTCCAGCCGAGTTTGCTGGCTGACTGGCCGCGACATGGCCCACTGGCAATACAGGCCCCAATAAGTGGTCATTTCGGCAGCACGATAACGTCAGGATTAGTGCGCACATTGAAGGGCAGCCCTTGGACTGGTAGGAATGAGTTGTTGAATCAACACTACTACCAGAACGAAGGGACTGCCCATGGCGATTGTAGACGAGAGAAGCGGTGGCGTGAAGTGCGAA
>JAJFUI010000016.1 GCA_021372555.1 Planctomycetaceae bacterium
GAGACTAGCAAGGCCGCCGCCGATGCGATGGCCTATGCCCTGAAGGTCCCCTGCGTCGAGGGCCTGATCCGCAATCGCTACAGCGGTCGCACCTTCATCGAGGGTGGCGGCAACCGGCGCCGCAAGGCTCAAACCAAGTACACTCCGCTCCGCGAGGTGCTCGAAGGAAAACGAGTCTTGCTGGTCGAGGACTCGGTCGTCCGCGCCACGACGCTCCAAGTGTTGCTGAGCCGCATTCGGCAGTACGGCCAGCCGAAGGAGATTCACGTTCGCGTCGCCTGTCCGCCGATCGTCGCTCCCTGCTTCTACGGCATCGACATGTCCACGGTGAGCGAGTTGTTCGCCCCCAAGTTTTGCCCCGAGGGCCCGCTGACCCCGGAAATCGAGGCCCGCATGGCCGCCCAGCTCGGCGCTGACTCGCTCCGCTATCTGTCGGTCGAGGCCGTCGCCCGAGCGATCGGCATGCCTGAGGGAGATCTCTGCCGAGCGTGCATCAACGGCGTCTATCCGACGCCCTGCGGCGAGCGTCTGGCACGCATCGCGATGGAAAACCACCGCAATAACGTGGTCGGAAGAACGTACGAGAGCGCGAAGTAACAGGTTATTGCTCGTAACGGCGCCACCGAATTTATGCGCAGCCGAGGAGGTGTCGCATGACTCGGGAAGAACCGGAACCGCTAGGACATCAGCAGCGAGCGATGCGAGCCGCGCTTTGGGCGCTGGCTGTCGCCGCTGTTGTCGCCGTCCTGCTGTGGGCGTACTTGCGTCTGCGGCCGCTAGAGCCACTCGGCATCGGCCGCGAGCTAAACGCCCTGAGTTTGCAGCCGCTTACCGGCGACTCCGCCCCCGTGTCGCTCGCAAGCCTCAAGAACCGGGTGACGTTGTTGAATCTCTGGGGACCCTGGTGTCCGCCATGCCGCCGAGAATTGCCACATTTGGCCGAACTGTCTCGCCACTTCGCTTCCGAGAAGGCGTTTCAACTCCTGGCCGTCGCCTATCCCAGCGAGGTTAGTGACGACGTCGAGTCGTTGCGTGATGACACCGCGGCTGTGCTGAGCGACCTGAAGGTTTCGATCCCCACCTATCGAGACGACGGCAAAGTGAGCCTGTCCGCCGTCGACGGCGCCATCGGCTTCTCCGGCTACCCTACAACGCTGCTGATCGATCGCAAAGGCGTCATTCGCGGCATCTGGGTCGGCGACGTTTCCGGCATCAAGATCGAAGTGCGGCAAAGGATTGCCGAAGTTCTGCGAGAGTAGTCCCAACGTACTCTTCAGTCGCCGCTTGACGTTCGCTCTCTGCTACAGAATCAGCATCGCATCCCCGTAGCTGTAAAACCGATACTGCTCCCGCACCGCTTCCTCATACGCTCGGCGCATCAAATCATCGCCACCGAAGGTGCGGACTAGCACCAGGAGCGTGGTGCGTGGAAGGTGGAAGTTCGTCAGCATCACGTCAACAACGCGGAACTGGTACGGCGGCCGGATAAACAGGTCGGTGTGGCCGGTAAACGGCTTCAGTTCTCCGCTGGCCGCGGCGGTCTCCAGCAGCCTGACCGACGTCGTGCCGACGGCCACTACACGCCCACCGCGCTGCCGACAGGCTTTGACGCGATCGACGGCCTCCTGCCGCACGCAGCCCCATTCGCTGTGCATTTGGTGCCCCGCCAGCGTGTCCGAGCTAATCGGCCGGAACGTGCCCGGACCGACGTGCAGCGTCAGGGGACAGACTTCGACGCCCTGCTCCGCTAGCCGGTCGAGCAACGAGGCAGTGAAATGCAGGCCGGCCGTCGGCGCGGCGACCGCTCCCAGCACTTGGGCGTAAACCGTCTGGTACTGCTGGCGGTCGCCCTCGACCATCTCGCCTTTCCGGATGTAGGGCGGCAGCGGCACCCGTCCCACGCGGTCCAGCAGCGTGAATACGTCCTCCGGCGTCTCTGGCCGGGCGATCCAGGTGCCATCGCTCTGCCGGGTGGCCAGTTCAAGACGCACATCCTCGCGCCCTTCGGCGTTGATCAGTGTCACCGTGTCGCCCGGCCGCAGCCGACCGCGCGTTTTGCACATGACGCGCCATAGCCCGTCGGGACTCGCTTCGATGAACAACCCTTCCCAGTGGCCACCGGTGCCATTCCGTCGTCCGACCAATCGGGCTGGCACAACTCGCGTGTCGTTGATCACCAGGCAATCGCCGCGGCGAAGCAGCTCTGGCAAATCGCGGATGTGCTTGTGATCTAAGGAGTTGCGTGCTCGATCGACGACCAGCAAACGCGCATCGCTCCGGCAAATCGCCGGCGACTGGGCGATTAGCTCTTTCGGTAAATCGTAATCGTACTGGTCCAGTTCCGACATCGCGAGCTTTACCCTCCCTCCGAAAGTGAGTATAAGCGTCGTAGACTCCAAATTCGAGGGGGCGGAGGCTCACGCCGGTCGTCTGCCAAAAAAAGCCGGCCTCAATCGCTATGACACCAATCCGCCTTGCGCTGTGCATCACCGACCTCGACATTGGCGGCGCCGAGCGACATTTGACCCAACTGGCGGTGCGAGTGGATCGCCGTCGCTTCTCGCCTGTGGTTTACTGCCTGGGGCCCAAACCACCTCGCGACGAAGCGTCCTGCGTGCCAGCCCTGCTTGCGGCCGGCGTCGAAGTCCATTGCCTTAACGCCCGGGCGATATGGCAATTCCCTGTTGTCGTTCACCGTTTGCGACGTCTGTTCGACGCCCAGAATCCGCAGGTTGTTCAAACATTCTTGTTTCACGCCAACGTCTTGGGGCGAATTGCCGCTTGCTGCGCCGGCGTAAAAACCATTTTGGCCGGCGTCCGTGTTGCCGAACGGTCGGCGCGATGGCACCTCTGGCTCGACCGCATGACGCATCGCTGCGTGGATCGCTACGTCTGCGTCAGCCAGTCCGTTGCCGACTTTTCGTCCCAGTACGCCGGATTGCCCGCTGAAAAGCTGGTGGTGATTCCGAATGGCATCGACCTGGGCAAGTACCCCGCCGGGGACTGTCCTGATTTTCTTAAGGCCACTCGGGAAATGCTGGGCATTCCGCCCGGTCGTCGCGCGATCACCTTTGTCGGTCGCCTGACGCCGCAGAAGGGCGTTGATTGGCTTGTCGAGACGGCGCCGCAATGGATGGCCCAGCTCCCCGATTGCGACCTGTTGCTGGTGGGTGACGGTCCGCTTCGCGACTCGCTCGAAGCCGCCGCCAGCAGTGCTGGCATTGCCAACCGCGTCCATTTCGCTGGCTGGCGGCCCGACGTTCCGCAGATTCTAGCAGCCAGTAGCCTCATGGTTCTCCCTTCCGCCTGGGAGGGGATGCCGAATGTGGTCCTCGAAGCCATGGCGAGCCGCTTGCCGGTATTGGCCACAGACGTCGAGGGCGTCTTGGAGCTTCTTGGCCCGAACGCCCCGCCGCAAACAGTTCGCTACCGTGATACGCAAATGCTTACGCAGAGGCTGGTTGCACTGATGTCGGATCCGAGCGGTGCTGCCGCCATTGGTGCAGAGAACCGCCGTCGCGCCGAGCAACACTTTGCCATTTCTCGCACCGTCGCCGCCTATGAGGACCTCTGGGCGTCACTCGTAAGACAACAAGCAGGCTGCGCGGATTAGCGGCATGTGCTTGGGCTGGCAGTTGCACCGCCGACACACGCGGGGAGTCTCCAGACTGTCCCCTGTCACGCTTCAACTGCTGCACCAACGGCGTCGCCAATAAACCGCCTTGTGTCGCCTTGAGCGATTGGTTATCGTTTCGCCATGTGAGAGAGCCGTGTCGCCGGCTTGCGGCCACCAGTTCGGCGTCAGACGTCACCTCCAGCGGTGACAAGGGTTCTCCCAGCGGAGCCACGAGGGCGCCGTTGCCAGTTTGCGCGGGATTGCCGTCACCTTCGTCAGCGGTTTCCTACGCAAACACTCGACCTCACACGGGCGCAAGGACGCGCCCGTGATGGGGCGTTTTCGGAACAGGGAAGATTCGTGTGCCACTACTCGGAGTGGCACACCCGGTTTAGGCCTCATCACAATGACCGAACCATCGCCGGTGCATGTGCCCGTGCTACTGAACCAGGTGGTCGAATGGTTGCGACCACAACCGGGTCAGACCATCGTCGATGGCACTTTGGGCGGTGGTGGCCACAGCCGGGCCTTGGCCTCGGCGGTTCGGCCCAAGGGCCGAGTGATCGCTGTCGACCGCGACCCGACCGCCATCGACGCCGCTCGCGAACGTCTTGCCCGGCTGCCGGTCAAACTCGTCCACGCAAACTACTGTGACTTGCCGGAGGTCCTCGAACAACTCGGTGTCGCGAGCGTCGACGGCGTGGTTCTCGATCTCGGACTGTCCAGCGACCAGTTGGCCGACCGCAGTCGTGGGTTCAGCTTCTCGGCCGAAGGTCCGCTAGACCTGCGATTCGACACGATGTCCGGCGAACCGGCCCGACGGCTCCTCAACCGGCTGAGTGTGGAGCACCTTACCCAATTGATCTCCGCCTACGGCGAAGAGCGTTACAGTCGCCGGATTGCGCAGGCGATTGTGGCTCGTCGCCGCGAGCGGCCCATCGAAACGGCCGCAGAGTTGGCCGAACTGATCCGCGCGTGCGTGCCGAAGCCGCTACGGGGGCCGCGAATTGACCCGGCCACGCGAACGTTTCAGGCCCTGCGCATCGCCGTCAACGACGAATTGAAGTCCCTGGACATCGGCCTACGACGCATTCCCGACTGTCTGCGCCCTGGAGCCCGATTTGCCATTATCAGTTTTCACTCGCTGGAGGATCGTCGCGTCAAGGAAGCGTTTCGCAGCGACGAGCGGCTTCGCGTTCTCACGCGTCACCCGGTGCGACCCGACGAAGAGGAGATGGCCGACAATCCCCGCTCCCGCAGCGCCAAGCTGAGGGTTGCGGAACGAGTATAGCGTCTAGCCCGGCGATTGCGCCCATAGTCTTGCACGGAGGCTCGACATGAATCCCGAAGAAAAAGAAGAAACGACAGAAAAGGCCGCGGAGAAACCGGCCACATCCGCACGGCTCGGCAAGGAAGCCACGATCGGCGCTGCGGTGATCCTCGGACTCCTGGTCATCCTGGTCATCGCCATCGTCGTTCGTGTCAGCGGCAGCGGCCCGCGCGAAAAGGTGGTCGCGGCCAACGACGCCCACGAGCGGAAAGACAAACCGAAGAGCGCCAGTCTGCTCAAAGACGACAAGCTCTTCGAGGGCTTCAACACGAAGCCGTTTACGCCGTCAAAGCCGGCCGTCACGCCCGCGAGCGCGCCTCCCCACAAACCGCCAACGCCCGTGGACAAGAAGCCCGATCCATGGAAGTTCGCCTCCGACGGTCCGGACGTTCGACGCCCGCTGCCAGGCGACCTGCCGCCCGGCAAGCTGTTGAAGCCGGAACCGCCGAGGTCGCCGGCCGCCGGTGCGCCCGAGCATCATCGTGCGGATCCATTCACAAAGCCAGCAGTTCCGGCCAAACGCGCCGACGATCGCGGCATTGCCATGCCAGGCGATCGCGGTTTAGCGGACACCGTCCCGCCACCGCCGAGCCGGTCGCGCTACGAGCCTCCGCGTCGCGACGATCCCTGGCCGGCTTCCTCGCCGGCGCCCACAGCGCCTGCGCGATACGGCAACCCGGAACGTCAGACAGCCGCGTCCTCGACGCCTTCGCGTTACGGCAACTCGGATCGTCCAGCAGTGCCGTCCTCCGATCTTGGCGGCGATGATTGGCGTCGAGAGCCGCCGAAGTCGAGATACGGCGACTCGCGGGTTGCCGACGCGCCGGTGTCGCCCGTCAGCACCCGGCAGTCGTATGGTTCCAGCCGAACCTACATCGTCGTCGAAGGCGACACGCTTTTCAATATCGCCCGCTATGAACTGGGCAAGGCTTCTCGTTGGGTGGAAATCTACGAGCTGAATCGCAATGCCCTGGGTACCGACCTCAGTTCGCTCCCTCCCGGCATAAAGCTCATGTTGCCCGAAGGCGAGCGTCCGAACATGCTTGCCGAACCGCCCAGCAATGGTTATCGGCGCTAGTCAAGCGTTGCTTTGCATCCATGAGGATCATCTCGGGCGGACAGACGGGCGTTGATCGGGCGGCCCTCGATGCCGCGATGGAACTGGGAATCGCCCACGGCGGCTGGTGCCCTCTTGGCCGTCTTGCCGAGGACGGCCGTATTCCCGATCGCTACCAGCTTACCGAAACCGATTCGCCGGTCTACGCGGTTCGCACCGAGCGGAACGTCGTCGAGAGCGACGCCACGCTGATTCTTTACCGCGGCCGCATTTCCGGCGGCACGAAACTGACGCTGCAACTAGCGCGGCGACACAGTAAGCCGCATCTCAAGGTCGATCTCGATGCCGCGCCAGAGCCGGTCGATGTTTGCCGCTGGCTCGCGGAGTACCACATCGAGACTCTCAACGTCGCCGGCCCTCGCGAGAGCCAAAGCCCCGGCATCGGCGTACTAGCTCACGCGTTTCTCCTTCGAGTGCTTCGGCCGTGATGTATTGCCCACGCTCGCGTGAGGAGCACGGACGCGACGTTTAAGAAGTGCAAGGCTCGCGCACTCTGAACCCGAAAGCGATCCACCGCGTACAAGATGCAGCGATGTTGGTTTTTGCCCGCGCAAGGGTGAAAACGGGGTTGCCGAAAGGCAACGCCTGAGGCAAAATCGCCCTCTCGGAAGCCCGCGGATGGATGAAATCCGTTTGTCATTTGACGGCAGCCCGCTTTTGACACACATTTCCCTAGTGGCAACTTTTCCGCCACTAGTCTTGTCGTCAAGAATCTTATCTACCCAAGAACTGATCGGCCGCCGCGTGGCTTGATCGTTCACGTCGCAATACGGTACTCATCATGCGCGACCTTCGGGTCTTACAATCTTTCAGTGTTTTCGGCGGCTTGGCCGGCGAAGTGGCGGCTTTGTTTCAAAGCCACCAACGAGCTCACGGCCCGGCAGCCATTCGTCGTCGCAGCCGCCGCTTGCGGATCGAGCCGTTGGAGGTCCGCAACTTGATGGACGCCGCCGGCTTGGCCGCACTGATTGCTCCGACGTGGTTCTCAACCGTCAGCAGCGATGCAACACCCGCCCACGCCGGCGTTGCCAGTTGGACGGCCGAGGACACCATCATCTCCTCGACGCAAACAGCCCCCGCCGGCATTACGCAGTCGAATGTCTATGACTGGATCATCCAGTTCGACACTGCCTCGCTCTCCGGCATCACATCGGTCGCACAGACGGCCAGCCTCTTGACCGGCGCCGGCATCGACTTCCAGGTCTTGCACGGTCTCGGCCTCGCCGGCCTCGTCCTCATGCGCAGCTCCGGCGCCGATCTCACCACGGTCGAAAACTGTCTCCGATCGGACACCGACGTTGCCACGTTCGAGCAGGATGCGTTGCGGCAGCAACAGGTTTCGCCTAATGATACGCAGCTTTCCAGCCTTTGGGCCCTGACGAGCATCGATGCCCAAAACGCCTGGGGTATCTCCAAGGGTAGTTCCAGCGTCGTCGTCGCGGTGATCGACACCGGTATTGATTACACGCACCCCGACCTGGCCGCGAACATCTGGACCAACACTACAGAAACGGCTGGCAATGGCCGCGACGACGATGGCAATGGCTTCGTCGACGACCTGCACGGCTACAATTTCGTCAGCGAAAACGGCAACCCCATGGACGACAACGGCCATGGCACGCACGTCTCTGGCACCATCGGCGCGGTGGGCAACAACGGCGTCGGCGTCAGTGGCGTCGATTGGTCGGTCTCGCTGATGTCACTGAAGTTCATGAGCAGCAGCGGCAACGGATACCTTTCCGACGCCATCGAGGCCATGAACTACGCCACGATGATGCGCACCCGCTGCGGCGTTAACGTCCGCGTGGCCAATTGCAGTTGGGGTGGCGGCAATTTCAGCGCCGCCATGCAGTCCGCTATCCAGGCGGCCAACGACGCCGGCATCCTCGTCGTCGTCGCCGCAGGCAACAGCGCGTCGAACAACGACGCCATTGTCCAATATCCAGCCAATTACGACGCGCCGAACGTCATCTCGGTCGCCGCGCTTGCGAAGAACAGCCAGTTGGCCAGCTTCAGCAACTACGGTGCAACGACCGTCGACATCGCCGCCCCAGGGGTTTCCATCTATAGCACCATCCCGAACAACAGCTACGCTTACTACTCCGGCACCAGCATGGCCGCGCCGCAGGTTTCCGGCGTCGCCGCTCTGTGCTGGGCCGTCGCCCCAAACGCATCGGTTGCCGACGTCCGCAATGCCATTCTTCGCGGGGCCGAACCGCTCGCTGGTCTGACCGGCAAGGTGGCCACAGGCGGCACGCTCGACGCTTACCGGACACTGCAACTGCTTACGGCCTCGCAGCCGCAAGGCCCGACGCTCGCGTCACTGGCCCCAGCGTCAACATCCGTGACCGCCGGCGCCGCATTGACGCTGCGTGCCGGTGGAATCACCGATCCCTCGGGCACAATCACGCAAGTGCTGTTCTACCGCGACGCCAACAACAATGGGCAACTCGACGCCGCCGATCCGCTGGTTGCATCGACAAACGCGCTTAATGGCGGCGCTGCCAGCGTTGCGGTCAGCACGGCGGGAATGACCGCTGGCGTCTACCGCTATTTCGCCAAGGCCGTCGACAACCATTTTCGCACGAGCACTGTAGCCACCACAACGGTCAACGTTCTTGCCGGTGACGACTTCGGCAACAGCGCCGCCACCGCTGGCATCATCGCGGCGTCTGGTGTCACTTCCGGCAAACTCGAAGTGGTCGGCGACACTGATTGGTTTGCGTTCCAAGCGGAAGCAGGGAAGACGTACACCTTCAGCACGCAGTTGGGAACGTTGCGAGATTCGCTCCTGTCGCTCTACGCCGGCAATGGCACGACGCGGCTCGCGTTCAATGACGACTACGGTTCAAGCCTTTCGTCCCGCATTGTTTGGAAAGCGACGTCGAGCGGAACCTGTTATCTCGTGGTCGGCGCCTATGGCAGTAGGTTGAGCGGCACCTACGTGCTCAACGTTCAGGCGTCCGGCACGACTGTGCAAAGCAAAGCCGCTGCCGCTGGACTGGCGGAACTGCCGTTTGTCCCGCCAGCATATATCCAGACGAGTTCGACAGCGCGTTTCACCAACGACGCCTTAGGTCAGGCGTGGAGCCGGCTGGTGGCCGATGTTGACTGCGGTTGGAGCTTCGACGCCGCATCGACGCTTCACGACGAAGCGTTCTCCGAACGGCAACGCAGTGCACTCCCTGGCGGGCGCGCTGATACGCTGACAACCTGGCACACTGGTTTCGCGCAGTCGCTTAGCGGTCGATTGGACGGCGTCGGAATAATGTCCGTGGCTCGCTACCCGCGAGGAGCCTCGGTCACAGCCGACGAGGACGCGGCGCCTGATGCCGCCCTGATGGCCGACAGCTTTTTCGACTCCGACATGCTCGATCACAATGCCGTCGACGCATTCTTCGCGACTGCTGGCGATTTCGCAGACCTGCAGCCTATCCCGTTGGGAGATGGCTAGCCGACGCTGATAGCAAATCGGGCAAGAGGACGCCTTTCGTCGCCAAACAGAAAAAGGCCGAGCCGCGGAACACTGCGGCCCGGCCTTGATCGTGATAGATCTCCGATGCTAGCCCTTTGACGGCAGCGGGGCTGGCGGCAGTTCGGCTCGCTGCGGAGCCGCTGTCGGACTCGGTTTCGGTTCCGACGACGGGGCCGTTTGGCTAGGCGCCGCGTACGCCGTTTCATGCCCATGACGCTCGCGGTGCTCCACCGCCAATCGCACTGGCGATTTTAGCAGCAAGGCGAAGCGTTCTCGGACAACGGCCACCTTGCGATGGCTATCGACCGCGCTGCAAGCGTGTACCGGCTGATGCTGTTTCGCCGGCTTGCAGACCTCTACCCGTTCACTCACTGGTTTGGCGGGCTTGCAGACCTCGACCCGCTCGGCAATCCTCACGGGCTTAACGACCTTGACGCGTTGGGGATGTTTCGCCGGGCTGCAAACCGGAGCGGTCTCCGCCGGACCGCACACTCTCACGGGCTTGCACGCCTCCGGCGTCGCCCAGGCGGCCCCGGTGCTCCATCCGCCAGCCATCAGCGAAGCGGCAACTGCCAACCGGATAACACAAAGCCTCCGACTCATGGAAATCTCCTTTTCTTGGGAAAACAATAGGCGGGTCGCTCAAATCGAACAGGGGCCGCGTGTCGATCAGCGTCCAACCTCCCGTGGATCGCTTATCGCCCATGCCACCGCAGTTCCTGGCCGTTCGCAGTGAGCAACCACCGATGCGAGACTGCGTCCGGCAGAATGGGGAAGCGTCGCGCTACCGTGAGCCGGTACAGCGACACCCCGAACACTTGCAACAACATGGCTGCGGCACTTTAGAGAGCGCCGAAGAGTTGCGTCTTTCCTTCTGAGACCCAGCAGCCATGATCGTCACCGACGCCCAAAGCAGACGTCGCCTCTAAGTGGCGTATCGGGCGGGCAGCCTGTGGACCGAAAAAGGTTTGCCCGGAACGAATGCCGATTATGATTATCGGCATTTGTATGTTCGCGACTTCAGCGGACAAATCAGAGATATCTATCGAGCACCCGCCGGCTGTTCGCATCCAGCCGCCGGGTGTCTGGGATCAAGTAGCGGATCCCATGGCTGTCTACCAGCAGGATGCGGTGCGCGCCAAGCCGCCGCACGTCGTTGTCACTGTCCTCCATCAAGAACTCTGTTGGGCCGCGATCTGTCACGACTTCCCATCGTGACGGGTCGGCGTCGGCCGCGACGCTCTCGATGCGCACCACCACCGGCACGAAGTCCCGCTGCGTCAAGGCTTCGTCCAGGGCCCGTCGGACCTCGGGCTGCAACTTGCTTGGATCCTCGATGCACAACAGTTCTCGCCCCTCGCTGTCGCAGATCGAAAGCACGCCGTCCGGCGCCGAAATTGGGAATGCTCGTGCCGGCTCGACGCCGGTAATCCGCCGCCCATCCGCCTGGATCAGAACGAGCTGCCCCCAGGCGTCCCGCTCCAGTGCAAAATCGTGATTTGTCGCCGATCCCGTGCTCATTCTCACCCCTCTCCTCTTCCCCTTCACCTTCCCTTGCTCATCTCCAGTTGCGCCCGATGCAGCCTCGCGTAGGTGCCGTCCCGCGGCAGCAACTCGTCGTGCGGACCGACCTCCGTGATTCGCCCCCGTTCCAACACCACGAGTCTGTCGGCGCGACGCAACGTGCTTAAGCGGTGTGCAATCGCGATCGTCGTCCGCCCCTGCACAAGGTTCTCCAACGCGAGCTGGATTTCTCGCTCTGTTTCCGTGTCAACCGAGGAGGTGGCCTCGTCGAGGATCAAAATTCGCGGATCGATCAGCAGTGCCCGGGCGATGCTGATGCGTTGCCGCTCCCCGCCCGACAGGAATTGCCCGCGCTCGCCCACCAGCGAGTCGTAAGCGTCGGGGAGCCGGAGGATAAAGTCGTGTGCCCTGGCTGCCCGAGCCGCCGCCACAATTTCGTCGCGCGACGCATCCGGCCGCCCGTAGGCGATGTTCTCGGCGACGGTGCCGTAGAACAAGAACGGCTCCTGCAGCACAATGCCGATATGACGACGATATTCCTCCAGCGGGAAGGAGCGAATGTCGGTGCCGTCGACCAGGATGGCGCCCTCTGTTACGTCGTAGAAGCGGCACACCAGATTAACGACCGTCGTTTTGCCCGCGCCGCTCGGCCCGACAAGCCCGATCATCTCGCCGGGGGCAAGCTTCAGGTCCACGCCCCGAAGCACGGGGCGTGTGCCGTAATGGAAGCTAACATCGCGGAACTCAACTTGTCCCTGGACACGGCCCGGGTGCACCGGACGAACCGGTTCAGCGACGCTCGGCACCCGATCTAGAATGGCGAAAATCCGCAGCGCGCTGGCTCCCGCCCTCTGGGTGGCCGCGACCATGCGGCTCATCGAGTCCATTCGCCCGTAGAACCGGGCCAACAGTTGCGTGAACAAGACCAGGGTACCAACGGTGAACCCCGTCGTGTCGTGATGGAAGATGCGCCACGCGCCAAACACCCAGATCACCAGAAGGCCGACCTGAGTCAGCAGGACCACGATCGGCCCGAAGAACGACCACACAGCGTTCACGCGATCGTTGGCTTGCAGCACGCGGTTGTTTGCCTGGCGAAACCGTTCGATCTCGCGCCGCTCTTGCGCGAACGCCTTGACTACGCGGATGCCCGGGATGGCGTCGGCCAGCACGCTGGTCATTTCGCCCCACGCCCGCGTGCCCAGGGCGAAACCCTGCCGCAGCCGATTGCGCACGCGATTCGTCAGGTACGCGATCAACGGCAGCGGGAGCAGCGTCACCAAGGCCATCATCGCGTCCTGCCGAACGAGCACCACGGCCGTTAGCCCCAGCGTCACCATATCGTTGGCGAAATCGAGCAGATTGACCGACAAGAAGAAGCAAAGCCTATCCGTGTCCGTGCTCACACGCGAAATCAGATCGCCAGTCCGCTTGCCGCCAAAAAACTCGAGGGACAGCGTCTGCATGTGGGCGTAAATCCGATTGCGCAGATCGGCCGCAATTCGCTCGCTCACCCACGCCAGCACATAGGTTCTCGCCCAGCCCAGCAGCCACGCCGCAAAAGCCGCGATGGCGAATCCCAAGGAGAACCAGAGAACCGGGACGAAGGTGATCCCTGGCGCATTCCGCTCGATCGGCGTCAGCACCTTGTCGATTAGCGGCATCGTCAAGTAGGGCGGAACCAGATCAGCACTGGAACTGGCCACCATCAAGGACAAGCCAGCCAAAATCATCCACATCCGCGGTCGCGCAAAACCGATCAGGCGATACAGCGAATTAACGGTCGGCTTCTCCCTCGCCAAACCGCAATCGGGGCAGGCCTCCTGGTCCGCTGCCAGAATCAGGCCGCAACTCGGACACACCTTGGTTGCCGGCTCGCCGATCTCCTCGCCGCCCTCGATCTCGCCCTGCCTCGCCCGCTCGAATCGATCCGCTAGGCGATGCGCCGCCGCTGAGCGCCCGATGGTGTATCGCCAATGGCACAACAGCCGATCCGGCGCGAGCAGTTCCAGCCGCCCGGTGCCCGTTTGGTCCTTCGCACGCAGGGTACTGCCGGCGTTGATCGGCCAGGATCGGACGGAAACCTCTGACGCTGGTGCTCCGTCGCCGTCCTTGACGCCGACATCTAGCAGTCGTTGAGGGGTCAAAACCAACAGCCCCGGGACGTAGCGCAACGCGCTGTCTAGGTCGAGCTCTACCCATCCGATGGGGAGCTCACCGGGTGAAAGTGCCGCCTCGGTCGCTCTCCGCAGTTCCGGGGAAACGTCGTGCCAGTCTCCGTTCGTTCCGTTCACAGCGTGCCCAACGTTCGTCAAAGACACCGCGGGAGCCCGTTCGTCACCCGCGTCAGCCCATCATAAACGATCCCGGTCGCAAACGCAGCACGAGCCCGCAACTTTGCAGCACCACCCGCCCGAGTGTGTCTGATTGTTCCGCCGCGTTGTCATTTTGTGCGCCAGTTGCCGACTCATGGCGGCCGCCTAAATCCGCTCTGGCGAATTGCATTTTCTGCGGAGGAACGGTTAAATGGAGCCTTTGCGTCGCCTGCGACGTCCGTGCCGGACCGGACACCGCTCCCAAGTGGCGTTTTTCGCCAAAGGATGTTCACCAAACATCCTATATCACCAGGACAACGCCTGGGACGGTCGTGAGCGACCATCGAGCCTGGGGCTAGCGGATAGGCGAACAGCAGAAAGCGTGCCCGACGGCAACCCGCAATCGCCAGTGGAACGGTTCTTGCGTGAGATGCCTTACGTTTTCGGATCGGGACGGTTGAACCGGGCGCAAGGATCGTGCGCTCGATGAGGAGTTTCCGGTTGTTATCGGATGAGTAAAAGCTGCCGATACAACCATTTGACTGTTTGCAGCGTTGATCGCGTTAGGAAGTCCCGACCCACGGCTGCTTCAGTGATGTGCGCAACGTCACAAGAGAGAGACGCAATGGAATTCCGTAAGGTGTTGGCACTCCGCGGGCCGAGTATTTGGGCGAACTTTCCTGTCCTGGAGGCTTGGGTCGACCTCGGCGAACTCGATAGACCGTCCAACGAATTTCCAGGCTTCGCCGATCGTCTGATGGCTTGGATGCCCACGATGATCGAGCACCGCTGCAGCATCGGAGTCCGCGGCGGCTTTTTCCAACGCCTCCGCACTGGGACCTACCCGGGTCACATCCTCGAACACGTCACCCTCGAGCTCCAAACGCTGGCCGGCACCGAAGTGGGGTTCGGCAAAGCCCGCGAGACGTCCGAGCAAGGCGTTTACAAGGTAATCATTGAGTACGTGGACGAGATTTTGGGCCGCGAGTGCCTTCAGGTGGGGCGCCAACTTGTGCTGGCCGCGATCCACAATCGCCCGTTCGACGTTGCGGCGGAGCTTGCCCGTCTGCGTGAACTCGCGCAAGAACGCTGCCTCGGCCCCAGTACCCGGGCGATTGTCGACGCCATCAACGCCCGCGGCATACCTTCCTACCGGCTTGGCGACGATAGCCTGATCGTCTTGGGCCAGGGACGCTGCCAGCGCCGCATCCAGGCGGCGGAAACCGACCGCACCAGCGCCATCGCTGAATCGATCGCCCAGGACAAGGAAATGACCCGCACGCTGCTGCGTGCGATGGGCGTTCCCACGCCCGACGGTCGCCCCGTGACCGACGCGGAAGACGCCTGGCTGGCCGCCGAAGAAATCGGCCTTCCCGTGGTCGTCAAGCCACAAGACGGGAACCAGGGCCGTGGCGTCGCCACGAACCTCTGCACCCGCGAACAGGTCATTACTGCCTACGAGGCCGCACGCCAGGAAAGCCGCCAGGTGCTGGTCGAAAAGTTTGCCCCAGGCCACGACTACCGCCTGCTCGTCGTCGGCGACCGCGTCGTCGCCGCGGCGCGGCGAGAGCCAGCTCAGGTGCTCGGCGATGGCGCCCACACTGTGCGGCAACTGATCGATCAAGCCAACAACGATCCGCGTCGTGGCGAACATCACGCGACAGTGTTGAGCAAGATTAAGCTCGACCCGATCGCCTTGGCCGTCCTCGCGGACCAGAACTTGACGCCGGACTCCGTTCCCGCTACTGGGCAAACCGTGCTGATCCGACGTAACGCGAACCTGAGCACCGGTGGCACGGCCATCGACGTGACCGAGCGCGTTCATCCGGCCGTCGCTGCCTGCGCCATCGACGCCGCCAAGTCCGTCGGATTGGATATTGCCGGCATTGACGTACTGGCGCAAGACATTTCGCACCCATTGAACCAGCAAGGCGGCGTCGTCGTTGAAGTCAACGCCGCCCCGGGCCTCCGGATGCACCTCGAGCCCTCCATGGGCGTTTCGCGCCCGGTCGGTGAAGCCATTGCCGATCTGCTCTTCCCCAAGGGCGACAACGGACGCATTCCGATCGTGGCCGTCACGGGCACCAATGGCAAGACAACGACGACGCGCTTCATTGGCCACGTGCTCCGCGGCACCGGCAAGTGCGTCGGCATGACCTGTACCGATGGGATTTACATCGGCGAGCGGCGGATCGATGCGGCCGACTGCGCCGGCCCACAGAGCGCTCGACGCATATTGCTGAACCCGAACGTCGAGATGGCCGTCTTCGAGACCGCTCGCGGCGGCATCCTACGCGAGGGCCTGGCCTTCGACCGCTGCGATGTGGCCGTGGTGACGAACATCGGAGAAGGTGACCATCTCGGTCTGTCTGACATCAACACGCCCGCCGAGTTGGCCAAAGTGAAGCGCTGCATTGTCGAAGCGGTCGCGCCCGAGGGCTACGCTGTGCTCAACGCCAACGATCCGTTGGTGGTAGAAATGGCGGCTCATTGCCCCGGTGGCATCGTCTTCTTCGCGATTGACGAAAAACACCCGGTGATCGTTCGCCATCGCGGCGTGGGCGGGCGAGCCGCCTTCATCCGCGACGGGCAAGTGGTTCTTGCCGAAGGAACGCGTGAGCAATCGGTTATCGCCTTGTCGCGGCTTCCATTGACTCGCAACGGCCAGATTTCCTTCCAGGTGGAAAACGCCCTGGCCTCGATTGCGGCCGCTTGGTCGCTGAGCATTCCGATCGAGGTGATTCGCAGCCGGTCGGAGTCGATCGCGGCCGACATCGATAAGGTTCCCGCCCGCTTCAACGTCCTGGACGTCAACGGCGCGACGGTGGTTGTCGATTACGGTCACAATGCCGCCTCGCTCGTCGCGGTCATCGAGGCCATCAGCAACTTCCCGCAGAAACGTCGGGCTTGCGTGTATTCGACCGCCGGCGACCGCCGCGACTGCGACATCGTCCGCCAGGGTGAATTGCTTGGAGCCGCATTCGATCGCGTCATTCTCTATGAGGATCATTATCTCCGCGGTCGCTCCGCCGGCGAAATCATCGGTCTGCTGCGGAAGGGATTGGCCGGAGCTACTCGCACAACCGAGATCATCGAAGTCCAGGGCGCGACGAAAGCCGCCGAGACTGCCATCACCTCCGTCGATTCCGATGAGCTAGTGCTCATCCAGGCGGACACCGTCGATGAGACCATCCAGTGGCTCCGCGGATATCTCCAGGCTTTGACCGCCAAATCCGCTGAGGCTGAGCAGCCGCCCGCGCCGCCGGTTGTTGCACCGGTGGCCATCAGAGAGCCGGTTCGCCCCGTTGAGCCGCTTCGCGCCCCGGTCCTCGCCGAGGCCGAAGCTACGGCCAAGGTGTAGCCGCAAGTTCGCAGCGCTATTCCCCAAAGGTGAGGTGTGCCAATCGTGCCGCCTCCCTCTGGGAGAGGGCGAGCGCGAGGGCTGCTGAGATTTCGACCCGCTCATTCTGCGATCCACGGTTGAGACGGGAAGAATGTCGAGCTGACCGTGGTGCTGCGGCGCGGCCGTCCTAGCTAAATCTGCGGGACGCCTGCACAAATCCGCTGGCGAAGCGTTTCACGCCCAACCTACCGGCTTGACACTGAGTACACCCGCCAGCAAAATTGGGGTATCTAGTGGAACCTTTATATGCAACAGCCCCCCGCTTGCCAGCGCGCGGTCCTAGGCTTAATCGCTGCGGCCGTCCTGCTGCCAATTACCATCTGCGTTATCGTGGGCGTTGCCCTCTTGCTCCAGGGAATGGGCGACCCCTGGGGCGCCGCGGTGTTGCTCCGCATCGCACTGGCCGGCGGCATCCTCTGGGTCGTCAATCTGGTTTGCCTTGTACTGACCCTGGCCGTCGGATCGCTTCGTGGTCCCGACGAACCGGACGAGCAGTAAACGCCCGCCCCGCCTGCCATTGCGTCGCCTGACGCCCATTGCCATAATGGCGGCTTCATTCGACCCTGAAAGAAGGAAAGCCATTTTACTATGCCCAAAATCATTGTTCTCGACGATCTCTCCCAAGACGGCATCCAACTGTTGAAGTCCGCTAAGAACCTGACCGTCGAAATCCGCACCGGTTTGAAAGGCGACGATCTCCGCAACGCCCTGCTCGAGTCCGACGGCGCTATCTGCCGCAGCGGCGTGAAGATTACCGCAGACATTCTGAAGGGAAACACTCGGCTGAAGGCCATCGCCCGCGCCGGCGTCGGCGTCGACAACATCGACGTGCCGACCGCCACCCAGCAGGGAATCGCGGTGATGAATACTCCCGGCGGCAACACCATCTCGACCGCCGAGTTGACCATCGCCCTGCTGCTCGCCGTCTCGCGCCACATCGCTCCCGCGTATCAGAGCCTGATCGAGGGCCGTTGGGATCGCAAGAAGTTCATGGGCGTCCAACTGGCGGGCAAAACCTTGGGCGTCATCGGCCTTGGCCGAGTCGGTCAGGCGGTGGCCACCCGCGCCCGTGGCCTCGAAATGCGTCTGCTCGGCTACGACCCCATGATTCCAGCCGCCAAGATTAAGGATTTCGGCGTCGAGCCCTGCGCATCGGTTCACGAGATGCTGCCGCGCGTCGATTATCTGACCGTCCACACGACGCTGACCCCGGAGACCAAGGGGCTGATCGGCGCGAAAGAGGTCCAGATGCTGAAGAAAGGCGCGAGGCTCGTCAACTGCGCCCGTGGCGGCATTTACGACGAGGCCGCCCTGGCCGACGGACTCCGCAGCGGTCAGCTTGCCGGCGTTGCCCTGGACGTTTACCCAACGGAGCCGTGCACGGCGAGCCCTCTGTTCGGCATGCCCGGCGTCCTGTGCACGCCCCACCTCGGCGCGAGCACGCAAGACGCCCAGAACAATGTGGCCACGGAGGCCGCCGAACTTCTGATCAACTTCTTCACCACCGGCGCGATCAAGCAGTCGGTGAACATGCCCGATCGTGGTCCGAAAGGCGCCTAGCGTTTGCCGCGTATCAGCGGCCCATGCGATTTTTTCGCCAAAGCCTGTCGAATCGTAAGCTACGTTTTAATACGAAAGCTTGCTGTGTCGGCAGGCATTCCGTTGGCAACCCGCCTGTGCCGACTGAGCCGCCAGTCGGTTGTGAACCGGACAGCCGGTAGGCACAGTACATTCCCACCACGTCGCGCAAAATACCCAGACTCTTAACTGAGTATGTCTTTGCGCCTCGAGTGTGGAATGCCGATGGAAGTAGTCGAATCCTTAAAGTCGGGCGGCCGGACCTCGCGGCGATCCAAGATCCAGACGTTGTGAGACTCTCCGGCGAAAACGGGGTAACTGAGATGATCGACATGCCTCTGGACGATCGCGTACTCACCGCCTTGGAATGCAACCCGTACCTCGCACGCCGCAATCTCCGATTCGAGACTAGCGAGGGGCGCGTCATCCTCCGGGGAGTCGTCAACACTTACTTCCAAAAACAGATGGCCCAGGAGGCGATTCGCCACGTCGACGGGGTCGACGAGATCGCGAACGAACTGGAAGTCTGCTGGGCGTAAACCCCGGCGACGAGCCTGTCGCTAGCGAGGCCGCCGCCAAGGCGGCGCGCCCATGACCGCCTCGTGATAGTCGCGGTAGGGAAGCAGTTCCTGGTCCAGTTGGCAGGAATGCAGCACTTGGCGGTTGTACGGCGAAAGGCCGCAAACGCGCATCACCCCCCCGTGCTCCTCGATCCATCGGTGCAGAGCCAGCAATTGTCTGATGAGCACGCTGTCTAAGACCGGCACACGTTCGAGCTGTAGCACCAGCCGGTAAGTAAAGTGCTGCTCAAGGACGCTGGTTATCCTCTCCGCCAACCCCGCGAGATCCGGTTCGGCGGGATCGTATCTGTTCACCTTCACCAAAAGCCAGTCGGGCCCCCGCTGAACGTCCAGCTCGCATCCGCAAGTGATTGCACCCATAGGATGCACCCGTCCCTTTAGCTCCACCGCGACAAACCCGCCACTTTTGAAATAGTACTCAGCGGTGTGGTTCCGGCAATCCCCCGGCGACCGCTTCACGGCAGCAGCATCCGCACAAGCGACCAGAACAACAAGACGGCCGCCGTCAGCACCAGCGGCGCAAGCACAAATGCCGCCAACGGCCAATGCGCGCGCATCGCTTCCCGAACCGCGGCTGACCAAGCCCCAGTGGGCGACGTCCGAATAGCTTGTGTGCCCGTCGGGCCGGCCAGAAACGACGAGAGTCGCCTGACCACTTCCTCGGCGGTCGCGATGCGCTGCGACGGCTCCTTGGCCATCATGTCGGCCATCACGTCGGCAAACTCTGTTGTGAGTTGCGGGTTAAGCCTGCGCGGGTTGAGCGGTCGCAATTCGCAATGAGCCCGGGCTTTGTCTGTCGCCGTCCCGCCGGGGAAGGGCACCTTTCCGGTCACCGAGTAATACAGCGTGCAGCCCAGTGAGTAGATGTCCCATGCCGGTGTCGGTGTCCATGGGTCGCGGACCTGATCCGGCGAGAGATAGTCAGCTGTTCCGACGACCTTGCCGTAACGCGGGTCGTTCTCCGCCGCGTCGTGCAGCGGGCCCGATAGCCCTAGGTCGGAAAGCTTCGCTTGCCCATCCGGCGTGACCAGCACATTGGCCGGCTTCACGTCGCGATGGACGATCCCCTTGGCGTGGGCGTAGGCCAGCGCCTCGGCCACCTGGGAAACGATCGACGCCGCCGTCTCCATGGCCAGTGGCCCATGCTCACGAACGAGCTTGCGCAGATCCGCGCCCGGCACGTACTCCGTTACGAGGAAGTAGACGTTCCCGTCCTGACCGGCGTCCAGCGCGGCCACCAGCTTGGGATGGTCCAGTTGGGCCAGAGCGCGGATTTCCCGGGTGAAGCTTTGCACGGCCTCCGGCGTCGACTTATCGCGCGGCAAGACTTTCACCGCCACGATGCGTCCCATCTTGCCGTGCTGTGCCTTGAATACCTGCCCCATGCCACCTTGGCCGATCGAATCGACCATGATGTATGGGCCGAGAGTGAACTTCGTCCTGCCTGCCAGTAGCTGCGTTGCCTGCCAGGGGTTAAGCAGACCGATTTCAATCAGCCGATCCGCGAGTTGCTTATCGCTCGGCGTTGCCCCGGCATCCGGCTCCTCCCCTTCCGACCAGCGCATTCCGGCCCGTGCCTCATCGATCTGCTGTTGTGTCAGCAAACCGCTCAACACGGCGCACTGCTCAAAGGTCGGTCGTCCGGCTTGGCTCATGATCGCGTCCCGTTCGCAATATGCCTGAGCATACCATACCACCGGCAGGCCCCACGATCCAGGCAGCCTCACACGGGGTGCAAAGGCTGGGAGCGGCTACTTGGGAAAATATCGTTCCACCGCTGCGACGAACTCCTCGGGCATCGAGGCCTGCACGACTTCGCGGCGGAACGCGCGAGCGCCTGGCCGGCCCTCGCCGTAGCAGCAGGCGTACGCTCGCATCAAAACAGTCCCCTTTGCCGGCCCGAATCGTTCGACGACTAGCTGAAAATGGGTCAGCAGCAGTTGACGCTGCTCAGACGCCGTGGGGTCGGCCGGCGCCGGTTCGCCGCGAATTGCGGCTGCGGATTGCGCAAACAGCCAGGGCCGTCCCAACGCCGCCCGGCCAATCATGACGCCGTCCACGGGGTAGCGAGCGAATGCCTCCGCCACCGCGGCGGGCGTTCTCAGGTCGCCATTGCCGATCAGCGGGATTCGGCTCAAGTGTGGCTTAATCCGTGCGATCTCGTCCCAATCGGCCGAGCCTCGGTAAAAGTCGGCGGCGGTTCGTCCGTGCACCGTCACCGCCGCACCCCCGGCCGCCTCGACCGCTTGCGCGACATCGATGGCGTTAATCGCGTCCCGCGTGCAGCCCAATCGAATCTTGGCCGTTACGGGCACCGGCCGGCACGCCGCAACCACGTCGACGACGATTTCGCCCACTCGCTCGGGATGCCGCAACAGGTACGACCCGCTTTGGGCCTTTTCGGATACGTCCCGCGCCGGACAGCCAAAGTTGATATCGATGACGCTCGGTCGCAATTCCTCGACCAGTCGTCGGGCGACCGTGGCCAAAGCGGCCGGATCGTTGTCCCAAATCTGCACTGCCAGCGGCCTCGGCTCATCTGCGATGCCCCAAAGCCGGTCGGGCATCGTCTCGTCCGAGGCACGCCGCGACATGTATAAAAAGCTTCGAGCGCTGACCATCTCCGTCGCTGGAAGCCCAACGCCGCCGAGTCGCCGGATCATTTGCCGATAGGCGTAGTTGCTGTAGCCCGCCATCGGCGCCTGAAGCAGCGGCGGATCAACGAGCAACGAGCCAATGAACAGTGGACGTACCATAGAGCTGTGACCGGTCGTGGTGGCGCGGTTCACTATACGGCATCTATGACTTCGTCACCAGCGACTCGACGAGCTTGTCGGCCGGTGTGGTTGCCGGGAACACCAAGAGCACGTATTCCGCGATGGCCCGATTGTATTGCATCAGTGAATCGATGAAGGCCAAGCTTTGCTCCGTCTCGGCCGTCACACTGTCGATCACCTGATCGATGGCAGCCGCGCCACGACGATAGTTTTCGGCGACGGCGCCCCGGGCGTTCTCGGTTTCAACCACCGACGTCGCCCGCTCTTGGACGTTCTGCACGACGTGAGGCATCATTGCGGCCAACCGTCGCGCCGCTCGCGATTCCGCGACGTTTCGAGGCTGTCTCTCGAGGTTTGTCAGATAGCTGCCCGAGTGCGGCGCTGTCGCGGTCTGCGGCCAAGCGTCCGCAACCGTCCCGATTCGCAACGCGAGGGCGTACTGGGCATCCACCAGCGCTACTTTGGCGTCGCCGACGGCCGCCTTTGCCGCCGTCTGCGCCGTGTTAAGTCGCAACATGTCTGCAGCCCCTGCCGGGCTGTTGCGACGTTCGAGGACCAGCGCCGCGAGCGCTTTCAGGCGACTTTGTTCGTCGAGAGCCGCCTTGTAGCGCGCCGCTTGTTGCCAGACGAGCCAGTAGGCATCAATAGTCGCCCGGCGATTGCCGCTGGCGTCGCGGCGCAAGCATTCGCTGAGAGTGATTGGTTTACAGCCGTCGCCTTCCCAAAGAGCGCCGTTCCAATGCAGCGAGGACGTCAACTGCTTGGCTCGGATCGCAGGCGAAGCGACACCTGGGCTGTCGAAAGACGACGTCTGAACAACCGCCGACCGCTCGGTCGAGCTGGCCGAGGGAATCGTGTCGGCCAATCCGGCCGGCATCGCCGCCCTGTTCGCTGCACGCGACAGCGGCGAGGGACTGGAAGAAATGCCGTCAAGCGATCGACGGCCAGCTTCGTCGCTTCGCAGCGGGGGCGCCAACGTCGGCTCGCTCTTGGCAGCTGGTCGGAGTGTATTGCTCCGCGTGGCCGGTGTGGGCTCTACCGGCCGCCATCCTTCAGTCGACGTCGGTTGGGTGGGCCGTGGCCGCCGGGCGAGCGTCGGCTCCCGCGGAATCTGCTGGGCCGAATTTGCCGTCGTTGAAGTATTGCCGCCGGCAGGCCGAGCGGGCTGCCCCTCGTTCGCTGCCGGCTGCATAGGACCGATGAGCGATCGGACCAATTCTTGCACGCCATACGTCGGCGGCACGGCGACGAAGGCATAGTCTGCAATCTGACGATTGTAGTCCGCGGCTGCCTGCAGAAACGCCATTCGCTGCCGGAACAGCTCGCGGCTGCATGTCGCCACGGCCACCGCGTCGCTCCGCCCGCTCTGCAGGTCGTCGGTCACCGCCGTCAAGGCGTCCTCGGCAGCCTGCACGGCCGCGGCGCGGTCATTGAGGACCTGGCACTGTAGCGGAAGCTTTTTGTCGGCCAGGCGTGCCGAGTCGGGCGGCGTTCGACCGGTGAAAAGTTCCTTGAAATGCGTCCGGTAAGCGGCCACGCAAGGACGATCGGCGCACAGCGGCAGAGGGCTTTCTACTGGTGATCCCAACAGCGCGGCCAGTTCGTGCTGCGCACTGGTCGCATCCAACTCGGACTGCCGCAGTTCAGCCGCGGCGGCTGCCCTCGCCGCTCTCAACGGCGATTCTTCGTTCCCTCTTGCCCTGATCGACTCGACGGATTTTGCGAAGTCGAACGCGTAACGATATTCGCCCACCGCCTCGAACAGCCGCCAGTAGGCACGCACGATATCCAATTGCCGCCGTCGGTCCGCCGTGGGACTCAGCGCCGCGAGCAACGTGATCGGTTGGCCTGTCACCGTGGCGCCGGATGGCAACCGCACCGCATCGGTCACCATATCCGTTGCACCGCCCGAGCGTCGGCCAGCGTTCGCTTTCGCCGGTGAGACTGCCGGAGTGCTTGGCGCCAGCGTGTTCGGCGGCAACGCGTTGGGGGCCAATGTGTTCGGTGGAATCCTGTTCGACGGGATCGTATTCGACGGGATCGTGCTGCTCGGCTGGATCGTGCCGGGGCCGGGCACTTGCGGGCCAAGGGCCGGCGGCGACGTTCGCGTTCCGCCAATGCCCGGCGGCGGCGCGAGAGATGGTGCGGTCGGCGCCAGGCCATTGCTGGGCCCTTGAGCGAGCAACACCAATCCGAGTACTACACCAGTAACTTGCACGGCCACCCCTCCAAAAAGAGCCGATTCCGTTCGTCTTTCCGGTATTCGGAAGGCTGGTGCAAACGAAGTATCAGCACTCCCTCGCTTCGGAACGAGCGAAACGCATCAGAATGCCCTATAGAGTGACATTTTCGGCCGATCGAGTCAATCCGATACCACTTGTGCGCTAGAACTCCCGACCCGACACCGCCGCACTCAACCAGCCACGTCGCTGATCTGCGGCCTCGACACAGGCTTTGTCACTTCGGCAATTCACGTCGGCCGCCCGACGCCACGCGGACGCTCAGCTTTATCCCTATTGACCCTCGCTCCAGCGGACTGCTACATTGGCGGCTGCTTTTTGGGCCGTGTGAGAGCGTCTGTTCGGGGAGGAGGAGGACAAATGCTTAAGCATCTTGGCATCGTGGAAGCGTGCTTCCGCACGCCGAAGTCGCGCAGCAACGCCGCCCGGCGACTGGGCGGTCGTTCGTTGATCGAGTGGGTGATCCGTCGCGTGACCGACTCGATACGCTTGGACGGCGTGATTGTTGTCGCTTCCGGCTCAGAAGATGGCGACGTGCTCCGCCGGCTAGTCCCGAGCGATGTTCCGGTCTTCATCAGCGAAGGGCAGGATGCACTGGCCCGATTCTGCCGTGCGTTGGAGCGGTATCCGGCCGAGGGCGTGGTCCGTGTTCGTGGCGAAAATCTGTTCGTCGACCCGGGGCTAATCGATCGCCTGGTTACGACTGCCGAGGCTCAGCCCGGTTGCGACTACGTCAGCTATCGCTCCCGCGATGGCCGGCCGGCTATCCAGTCGCCGGCAAGCGTTTACGCGGAGTGGTTCCGCGTCGCCGCGTTAAGGGAGGCAAACCGCGCCGCCCGCGACCCGGCTGAGCGTGAACAGGTTACACAATACCTGTCTTCACGTCCCGAAAAGTTCCGCATCTGCCAGATTCCAGCGCCGCAGGCGATCGATCGCGATGATGTCCGGCTGCTTGTCGACATCGAGGAAGACTGGGACCATGCGCTAATGCTCTACGAGGCGCTTGGGCCGGATCACTGGGATTGGCAACGCGTGGTCGGCCTTCTGGACCACCAACCGGCAATGCGCAATCGCATGGCCGCGCTCAACCGCGTCCATGCCCAGGCGTAAAAAAGCCGTGACCGGTGGTTGCGCCCCGTGACGCAACCGCAATCGGCTTATTTCGGCGTCAGCCGGCCTAGCCGCCGACCGGACCGCTCGACCGTGGCCGGCAGTTCGTCGGAAACGATCATCCGCAGTTCGTCCGGTCGCATTGCGGCCAAGGGGTCATGCCAGCCATCGAGCCAGTCGGCGGGCGTGGTCGGCGCGGACGGCTCTGCGGGGTGCAGTCCGATTTCGATCGACCGATGTTTCCGACCGCTGACCAGAAACACGCGGAGCAGATCCAAGTTGATGTTTCCGGCGTGCATCGTTCCGAAAAACGCTGCTGGATGAGCAATCCCCAGGGCATCCATCCGCGTCTGGAACCGTTTGGCAAACGCCCGCTTCGCGTTCCCCATCGCCCAACCTGAAAGTTGTCCTCGAAGCAGCGTCGACTGCAGCAGCGAAGGCTCCCGGGCGACGCGAACAACGCGGACCCGAAACTGCCCGAGCAAGCCATCGCTTGTTGCCAGAATCTCTGCTACGGCAGGAATCATCTCAATGTATTGATGCCCATTGACGTGCGTCGGCCGCAATCCATGGTCGAGAACGAGCTGCATCTGGCGTTCCAGCTCGGCGCGAATCGCCGCCCGGAACCGGCGCCGGCGTCGCAAGAGTCGCCCAAACAGCGAGAAGACGCCGGCGAATCTTCCCTGCGCGTCGAGCAGTTCCGCCGGATACCCGTCGGTGAGCGGACGGCCCTGCGTCAAATTCAGATGGACGCCCAGATCGAATGATGCGGGCGAATCGTCAAGCTGCCGTCGCTTTGCGGCTGAGGGCAGCGTGCCGCCCGCCCGCTCCTCTTCGAGCATCCTCCATTGCCGTAGTGCGGACTCTACGTCAGGCGCATTTGCCAGCAGCGACGTGCTGGTCAGCAACCCCTCTCGGAACCCGCGAAGAATACCCTCATTGACCGCGCGGTTCATCCCCAGGTCGTCGGCGTGCAGGATGAGGCGGGCGTCCATGACGGTCATGCTCCACCGTGCCCCGACGACGCAATGCGCGGCGTCACGAGCAGATAGCCTTGCCCCTGCACTTGGATGCTGATCGTTTTTCGAGGCCGATCAAAAAGATCGTCTTGGAGACGCCGGCTCATTTGGCCCTCATTCTACCATCCCTAAAGGGCCTGGGAACCGGTGTTAGAGGTTGGCAACCTGCCCCACATGCACCGGCTACGCCGCGGCCTTGCGGCGAGGCGCTTCGGTCTCCGCGGCAAAAACGAAATGCGGGTCGGGAATCGCCTGCCGGGCCCGCTCATGCAGCCGGAGTCGCAGGACGTCCCAGAGCATCGGCAGGGCGTTGCGCCGCAAGGAAAGGGTGGACGTGAATTCGTTGACCAGCGTTACCGGCACCCGCGCGAAGGGCAAGTCGAGCCGATGAGTCAACAGCACCACCTCCGCGTCGAACGCGAAACCATCAATTGTCGCCCGGCCGAAAATCTCCAGCGCGGCTCGCCGTTCGAACAGCTTCAGCCCGCATTGCGTGTCGGTCACTTCTCGCGACACCAGCCGGCTCACGATTTGCCGAAAAGCGAAGGTGGCCACCCGTCGGGAAAGGCGACGCGGCGCCAGATTTTCCGCGCCGGCCACATCCCGGGCGCCAAACACCACGCGGCACTGCCCGTGACGAATCCAATCGTAGCCTCTCCGCAATGCCTCCAGGCGAAACGGCAGATCCGCATCGGTGAAGGCCAGCACGCGGCCAGTGCCTCGAAGCATCGCCGTCCGTACGGCCCGGCCCTTGCCACCGTGGGGCGAGATCCGCAACGAAGAGAACCGCGGTCCGAGGCCCCGCGTCATTCCGGCCGTGCGATCATCGCTGCCGTCGTCAGCCACCAGCACCCGGTAGTCAACGCCCCAGTCGTCCAGGAAAGACGCCAGATGCGACAACGTCCAGGGAAGCCGCCGCTCCTCGTTAAAAGCGGGGACAACAACCGTCAAATCGTGGTCTGCCGGCGCCACCAGCAACGGAGAACCGTCTGGCAGGCCGGCCGAGATGTGGTCGTTCTGCGTCGTGTTGGGTAGGCCCATGCTTCCTTGCGGCCAAGAAGTGTCACGGAGCGTGAGGAGCGTCATGCTCTTCCCCCGAGCGTGATTAGTACCGTCTGATGAGTAAGATACTTGATTACCGGACAACGTGTAAACCGCAGTTTACGCGATATATCGGGGCATTTCGTCCGGGAGGACGCAGGCTCGAAAGACGCCGCCGCTATTCGAGGCTGACTCGCACGCTAAGCTCCCCGGCGTTGTCGGCTAACTCGCCAGCCGAGTCGTTGATCTTCAGAAAGAGCGTGCCGGTTTCCTTAGGCGACAACGTCGTGCCGAGCCCAATCACGGTGGGACACACGAGAGCCGAGAGGCTGCCCGACGTTGGATGATCCGGCCGAACTGCCGCGAGCAGGACGCCCAGCGGTTGCCCGTGGTAGTAGCGGATCGAAACGCCACCGGGCTCGCACCACCAGATCTTCGGCTCCTTCGCGACCTGGTATCGGCCGGTGGCCGCAAGCCGGTATCGTTTTCCCGCGTCGAGACGCAATCCGCTATTTTGCCAACCCCGATCGGCAGCTACAGCCACAGTTCTTGGCGATTTCGCTGCCGGCCGCTGCTTGGCCGGCGCGAAATCGACAGCCACGCGCGGCACGTCGTAGCCATACTCGATGCCGGTCACCAATAGCTGCCACTCTTCGCACAGCGGCTGCCAGTCTGGTTCGAAAAGGCGGTAAAAGCGATCATTGAAGTCCGGCTGGCCGATGTCGCCGATAAGTTGGCGGAACCTCTCTTGGTAACGCGGGTGGCGATCCAAGAGCATCGCGGCCGCCCAACACCAGGCGTACGGCTCCGCCTGCCGATGCGCGTCCGCCGAGTACTCGATGATCGACCGCAGTGTGGAAGCCTGATGCTTGGCCACCAACTTTTGGATCGTCGGGATGCGTCCCCAGCGTGGCGACTCCTCTCGGCTTCGCGGCACGTAGCCAAGCGTCAGTCGTCCATCTTGCCAGCGATGCGTTCCCAAATATTCGGCCATCCCCTCCATGTACCACGGCGGGCCGCAATCGCCCAGCAACGCGTACATGAACGCGTGCGTTCCCTCGTGCAAAAGCAACTCGCGGCGATACCACTCCGTCGGTTGCTCGTCGACCCAGAATCGGTCAAACCAGGTATAGGCGCGTCCTTTGGCCACGGGCACTTCCGGGGGCAGCAGGCCGGATGCCACAAAGCGATCCCGGTCCTTCATCAGGCAACCGGTGAGTCGCTGATCGGCATGCTTGCTCTCGTCCACGCCGAAGTACCGGCACCACTGTGAGAACGCCTGCTCAAAGACCGCCGGCAACTGATCGATTTCAGTCCCACCGACGTCTGTGTACAGCGTTAAGCGACGACCGACTATCTTGCGTACCCCGGCGGCAGCCGCCCGTGCGTCGTCGATCGGCGGTGGCGTCGCCGCCGCAACAGTTGCTGCCATCGCCGTTGTCAGGAGCAACGATGTCAACGGCGAGATTCTCATGGTGGTGGAGCTCACTGTCAGCCCAGGGCTATTGGCACGTCGAGTGACGACGAATATGCTTATCCCAGTATACTTTCTGCAATCGAACCAGGAAATCGACATGCGCTGGCCTTCGCTCCTTTTGTGCGTCACCTTGGCCGGCTGTTGGGCATCCGGCCCCCAGGAGGTCGTCGTCTACACCGCCCTGGACTCCGAGTTTTCCGTGCCGAGCTTCGACCGATTCACTGCGGCCACCGGCATCACGGTGCTGCCCAAGTTCGATGCCGAGTCGACAAAAACCATTGGGCTAGCCGAGGCCATCATCGCCGAGCGGGCACGCCCGCGCTGCGACGTCTTCTGGAACAACGAAATCCTGCACACGTTGCGGCTCAAGCGGCTTGGTCTTCTCGACGTTTACATACCGCCAGCCGCCAAGAATTTCCCACTGGCGTGTCGTGACCCCAAAGCCTTTTGGCACGGATTCGCCGCCCGCGCACGCGTGCTGGTAGTGAATACCGCATTGGTGCCCGAGAAAGAGCGGCCTGCCTCGATTCACGCTCTGGCGAGTCCCAAATGGAAGGGCCGCGCCGCGATTGCTAAGCCACTGTTCGGCACCACGGCCACTCATGCCGCTTGCCTTTTTGCCGCCTGGGGTGACCAACGTGCGAAGGACTTCTTTCACGCGCTAAAGCGAAACAACGTACAAGTTCTTTCCGGCAACAAGCAGGTCGCGCTGAGCGTAGCCGCCGGCCGCGTGGCATTCGGGGTCACCGATACCGACGACGCCCTGATCGAACTTCAGAAAGGAAGGCCGATTGCCATCGTTTGGCCCGATCAAGGCCCTAACGATTCCGGCACGCTGCTGATCCCGAACACGCTGGCAATCGTCCACGGCGGCCCGCATCGAGAGGCCGCACGCCGGCTCGTCGATTACCTCCTCTCGCCGGAGGTAGAAACTCGATTGGCAGAAGGCCCCAGTGGCCAGATCCCGCTCAATCCGAAGCTAATCCCCCCGCCCCAGTTGCCGATGCCCCGCCCGCTCAAGACGATGACCGTGGATTTCGACGCCGCAGCGAAGAAGTGGGACGCCGCGTCCGAGTTCCTGCGGGCGGAGTTCACCGGGCCGTGAGCAGAGAGGACGCCGTCACTTCCCTCGCCGCTTTTCCGCCACCTGCGCCAACAGCTTCTTCTGCGGATCGGCAAACTTCTTGATTCCCTCCGACATCAACACATCTTCGAGCTTCTGCATGTCCACGAGACGGTCAATCTCTTCGACCACGGCCGGTGGAGGAAGCTTGTCCACTTGTCGGGTGAACGTGCGATTGCTCCGGGCCACTGCCTCGTTCGTCGCCGGTGGGTTTGTTTCGATGTCGCTTCCGGCAAAAGCCTCGACGTACTTCCACGGCGGATCGCTTGGCTTTTTTGTCCCGGTGCTGGCGAAGACGATCTCTTGCTTCAGCGGCGTGCGTCGCTCGGCCCAGTATTGCTGATTCTCCGCCCAAATGCGCTTCGCGTTGAGAATGCCGACCATTCCCTGCGCCGCCGGCGACAGTTGCGGCACGGCCTTCTCCGTGTAAACGTCCAACCGAGAAACGAAGATGCTATATACGCTCTTGAAGGCGTCGAGATTCGCTCGCCGCTGCGCGCCGCGCCAGACTGCCTCGCGGGCGAGGCTGTATTGCCGCGAACTGAACACCAAGGTGACGTTGACCGTCACGCCTGCCGCCACCAACTCCTCCAGCGCATCGATCCCGGCTGGCGTCGCCGGCACCTTGATCATCCTGTTGCGATGCCCCGCCGACCATTCCTTGCCCAGCCGTATATACTCCGAAACCCGCTTGCTGTGCTCGGGCCCGATCTCTGGGTCCTCAAGCAACGGATCAAGCTCGAAGCTCACATAACCGTCGTCGCCGTGCGTCCGCTGCCACGCCGGCAGAAACGCTTGCTGGGCGTCCCGAACCAATGCATCGGTCATTCGCCAGGCAATCGCCGAATCGTCGAGCCCCTTATGAGCAAGTCGCTCGATCTGGGCGTTGAATCGTCCTGTGGCCACCAAGTCCGCCACGATGATCGGGTTCGACGTGGCACCGGTCGCTCCAGCCGCAAGGTTGGTGCGGACAAGGTCTGGGTCGACGGAGTCGAGCCATAGTTTCGTGCCAGTAGCCAACAAGGATTCGATCGGGTTTGGCATGGGGTAGCTCCCAACAGGTTGGTGGCCGTCTGCTTGACGCGACTCCGCACGGGGCTCAATCATCGCATTCTGGCCATCGTCTCCGCGGAAAGCAACCCCGGCCCCGCCGACGCGAGCAAACGCGCCATCGCGTCCTCGGCAAGCTGGGCGGCGCGCGATGTTGGGATGTCTGCGTAAGAGCTTAAGAATTTGCCGGTTATTCCTATTGTATCGCCTCTCGTTGGCCGATTTTCAGTTGTGCGTTTATATCGCCCGCTTTGATTGCGCGTCAAACCGTTTGACGGGTAATTTGGGCAAGGAGAACAGCGTGGTGAATAAGGCATTAACTTGTGCCCTAGTGACTGTCGCCGCTGCGATGTTGGCAGCCGGCGCGCAGGCTGCCGGAACGCAGGCCGCGCCGACCCCGTCGCCGCAAGCGCAGTACGCCAACGGCGATTCCCCAAGCAGCGATCCCGCCACAGCCGGCGATGCATCGACGCCAGACGACGCCGGCTACGACAATGGCCTCTGGCCCGGTGAGCCCCCAATCGGCGAAGGTTGCTCACTATGCGGTGGCGGCTGCTGCACCCCGCCCGACTGGTATACCGAGCAAGGCGTTCGATTCTTCGGACGCACCAAGCCACGCAACATCCCACTGGGGTACGTTGACACTGTCCTTCCCGCCGGCGACATCGGGTTGTCGCAGTATTTCAGCAACCATAGTGCCTCCCCGAACCTTTCAGCCGCGTACGATATGACCCTCGGACACTGGTTCGCCCGGGACACGCTTAACCGAGACCACTTTGTCGAATTTTCCTTCTTCGGCCTTAACCGGTTTGAGGACCAAGCGACGGTCACCGCGCCTCAGCGACTGACCTCCACCGTGGGCACGACCTCCACAACTTTTGGCAATTTATATAGCCCATACGCTGTGGATATCGTACCGACGAATATTCTTACGGAAATACCGCAGCTCAACGGGACCATTGTCCCCGGGTTCGACCGCGTAGACCAAATGAGCACGTACTACGCGTCCTACATGAACAACTTCGAACTGAACGGCCGAATCGTCCCTCGCGGCGAGCAGGACCAACTCGTGCTGCACCCTGATGGCAAGTGGCGGCGAGAATGCAAGCCTGGCCGGTACATGTCCTATCTCTATGGTGTTCGGTTTATGAAAATTGACGAGTCCTTCCGCTTCCATGGCCGCGGTCTCACGGAGACCTTTGTCGACAACCAACTCGTCGACAGCGTTACGAACGTCGGCGAATATGACGTGAGCACTCACAACAACCTGCTCGGACTCCAGATCGGGGCGGACATGATCTTCCGCCAATGCCGCTGGAGCTGGGGTGTTCGCGCCAAGGTTGGCCCGTACATCAATTTCGCCGACCAAACAAGCGATATTGCGGCCGGCGTCGAAAACGAGACCCCCGACTTCAGTCACCATGTGGCCGAAGCCAGGCATGTCGCCTCCCTGATCGGCGAGGTCGGATTTACGGCCACGTACAAGTTCCGCCCCAATTTGGTGGGCCGCGCGTCCTATGACTTCATGTGGGTGACCGGCCTTGCCCTCGCGCCCGAGCAGCTCCAGTTCACCTCCACGCCTGTAAACCAGGTGAACACCAACGGCACGGCAGTCTTCCACGGCCCCTCGCTCGGCTTGGAGTGGTTGTGGTAGCCGTCGGACTTCTGGCCGGAGCAGTCGCCGCCCTAATTCGCCTCGTTCGGGCGATCCGTTCTTGGCGCTAATGCTCCCGGCCCACGGGTACATGCGAATCGACGCTAAGCGACAGTAGCGGTGGCGCTTAGGGCTCTTCGATTCACACGATTGCCTCCCACGCCTGTCCGCTCTCCCCGCCAGTTTTTGCACCGCCCGGATCATCGGGCGGCATCAGTTATTGCGAGTTCTGCGGTTTTTCGCCTTGCAATGTCTGGGGGTCCTGAGTAGGATAAACCTCGGAACATAGGCAATAGGCGCTCTCTTTTCTGGCGTCTAAGGAACGAGGAGGCAATCGTGAACCACCAACTGTTGGGGTTCGCTCTTGCGCGCTTGATGCGCGCCGGGCGGACGCCGGTGTGTGTGTGCGCGGCTATCCTGCTGACCACTTCTGCGTTCGCTGAGCGCATCGATGGCTACAGCGTCTGGCAATGGAACGGCTTCTCCCAGACGTCTGCGCCAAGCCTGCCAGTCGGGACCGGTGAATCGGTGCTGCCTGAGGCGGTTTCTTCCGCACTGGCGTCGAGCCAATCGCAGAGCCAAGCGTCGAGCCAAGCGGCAAGCTTTGCCACTTTGCCCAGCGGGACGGCCGTCCTATCCGGGGTCGTCTTTTACGATGTCAACCACAACTCGGTTCGCGATGGCGCCGACTGGGCCATCCCTGACGCTCGCGTTGAGCTCACCATCGCGGGCTACGATGAGAAGGTGTACGCGGTGACTTCGCCGCACGGCGCGTACACGTTTTCGAACCTTCCGGCAGGTACCTACACTGTTACCCTGGTGTCGCCCAACTCCGAGACCGACATGGCAGTGGTTGGCACGATGCTCAAGGGCGACGATGTTGTACCTTCAACTGGGGCGATCGCCGGCGTCGACACCATTGCAAACATTGCGTTAGGCAGCGACTACGTGGCGTCCGACTTCGATTTTGAGGTGGCGTACCCAGCGTATCTGCTCTCGAAGCGGATGCTGCTCAACACCGATCCTGGCATCCATCATCCCAGCGCGGTCCCCGAACCGGGAACGCTGAGGCTCGTCGCTATCGTCGGCCTGAGCCTTATCGGTCTCCTCAAGCAGAGACGCAAGCGTGCCGCGTAACCTCGATGCATCGAGCAGGTGACATGACGGTCGCTAGCGTTGGCCTAGGTTCTGCGTCGCGGCAGCGCCCGTAGGCCCCGCTACGTCACGCGGCAGCAGACTCGCCATCGCGTTCGACCGCTCCGGCGCCAGCGTGCGTCTCTCAAGAGACGTTGCCACCAGAGGATCGAACTGGTTGGGCGTGGCCGAACGGCGATTCGCTCCTCCCTAGAACCGGTATTCCAGCCCAGCGTTGACCCCTTGCGCCCAGAACGCGCTGCTGCGGCCAGTGAAAGCCGGGAACGGCAAGCCGGTGACCGCGGGGTCAGTCGGCGGGAAGTTGCGAGGATCGACGTTCAGGTCGATCTGCTCGCCGGCTCGGGCGACGCAGGCCCAGTAGAGAAGGTCATAGCCGACGTGGGCCTGCCAGTGGCAATTGAGTTGGTAACCGATCTCCAGGGTCAGCTCAGGAATAACCGTGAAGGAGTCGCGTTGGAAGGCGCCGGAGTTGTCCGGTCCCGCGAGAATTCCCGTCGTGTAGGTCGACGTCGAGCCGTTGGCCGTGATGTTGGTTGTCCCGTTGATATTGATCGTTTGGTGCGTGTTGCCGATGGCGACTTTGGTCAGAATGTCGAACGACCACCGACCGCGGTAGATTCGCGTCCGCAGGCCCACGTCACTCCCGTAGAAGTCATTGCGGGCTCGGAAATTGTCGTGAATATCAAACGATGCGATGAGGTCGTGCGTGGCCACCGAGTCGGTCAGAGAAGGCGTCTCGTGGATGGTCACCGAGTCGATCAAATTGTAGTACCGGAAACCCGCGATCAGGTCGGTTCGGCAGCAGCGCATCGTCGGCGCGCACGATGCCGAGCAGCACGTCTCCTCGCAGGGATCGCAAGGGCAACAAGACTCGCAACTGCAAAGCCGATAGCTGAGCGTGGCGCCGAGCGACTGGAAATATTGCTTCGCGTCGACGCTGACCGATCCGACGGCAATGTCGGGATAGGCCACCAGTTCGCTAGCTTGCTCGCCGGTTTGGACGTTGAAGAATGGCCGGGTCAGAATCGGATTGCCCGTCGACACGTCATTGAATCCGCTGTCGTTCTCACCCAGCGTGAGATAGTCGAATTCGAGGCCCCACCGCTGGCAACGATCGAGCCACATGCCCAGCGCGGTGCGAACGCCCGACCGGCCGTCGTTTGTCACGGTGTCGTCGCCGTAGAGAATTCTAGTGTTTGGAAGCCCGAGAACGCCCGCGTCGCTAACCGGCGTACCTGCCGGGCTGGTCGTCACCAGGGGCGGCAACCGCATGCCGCTGGTCCACCACATCAAGTAGTCGGCGCGAAGCCAATACTTCCCGGCAGGCCCGCACAGGGCCATGCCGCAGAAGTTCTCGCATTCGCCCTCGTCCACGAGCGGTTCTTGCTCGATGGACGAGAAAGACTCCGCCTGAGGCTCCTCAGCTACGGGAGCTGCGGGTTTCGCCGGTGCTCGCTGGCTCTTGATGGTCGCATGGCCTGGCAATGGCGCAGGCGCGGGGGCCGGAAGCAACTCTTCGGCGGCCAACGACAAACGCCCTGTCAGCAAGAACAGACCGCCGACGACAAGCGTGGCGGCATACGAAAAAGCGATACGCTTGGCAGCCATGATCCCCCCTGAGTGCCGTGGAGCGTTAAGAGATAACGAGTTTGACGGACGTAACAGATATTCGTCCTGTAACGCATCGGCAGGATTTGCCGCCTTCATTAACTATGACGGCAAATGTGCGTCAATATGCGTCAAAGCGGGTGAATGGGTAATGCGCAGGTCGGCCGGTTCCGCGAGAATCGCAGCCGGCGGGAGACAACGCGAGGCCGCCCAGGCGAAGGCTGTGAATCTGCGTTGGTTTGGCAAACAGGGTCGCAATTGTGACGCGGAGTTCCGGACTCTGTCCACCGGCTGCGCGGGGCGCCCCGTGTGCCGGATGCTTTTCCCACCCTTCGCGCAATCCTGATATAATGCAAGGTTTACTCCAACCGGACCCGCCGCGAACCGCGCCGCTTCATGCCTGCTGCCGACATCCTCGTCCGTGGTGCCCGAGAACACAATCTTCGGGACGTTGACCTACGGTTGCCACGCGACCGCCTGATCTGTTTCACTGGGGTCAGCGGGTCGGGGAAAAGCTCTCTGGCGTTCGACACCCTCTACGCGGAGGGCCAGCGACGGTACGTCCAGAGCCTGTCCAGCTTTGCTCGGCAGTTCCTTGGCGAAATGCCCAAGCCCGACGTCGATCTGATCTCGGGCCTTAACCCGTCGATCTCGATTTCGCAGAAGACCGGTGGACAAAGCCCCCGCTCGACCGTCGGCACGATCACCGAAATTTACGATTATCTCCGGGTTTTGTACGCCCGGGTCGGCAAGGGTCACTGCCCGCAGTGTGGCCGCCCCATCACAGCGCAGTCGCGTGAGCAGATCATCGAACGCATTCTCGCCATGCCAGCGGGATCGCACTTGTCGATCCTGGCGCCGCTGGTGCGTGGGCAGAAAGGCGAATATCGGGACCTCTTCTCCGACTTGCTCAAGCAGGGGTTCGTCCGCGCCCGCGTGGATGGCCGCATCGTCCCTCTCAGTGACAATCTCCGACTCGATCGCCAAATGCGCCACGACATCGAGGTCGTTATCGATCGCCTTGTCGTCGGCGAGAAGGTCCGCACGCGTTTGGCCGAAGCCGTTGAACTCGCGCTTCGCATGGGCGACGGCAATTTGATTGCGGCCGCGGAACAGACAGAAGACGGAAGCGCAAGTTGCGAGACGCCCGATGCCCGAAACCCGAAAGCCGAAGTGTTGGCGGCGGATTTCGAGGCTGAGGATTCGGACCTGCCACCCTCCGCCGCTCCCCATTCCCCTTTCTCGCTCACCCTTTCCGCCCACTACGCCTGCACGCACTGCAACCTGAGCTTTTTACCGCCCAGCCCGCAGTTGTTCAGCTTCAACAATCCGCAAGGAATGTGTCCCGAGTGCAGCGGCCTGGGGCAGATCTATACCTTCGACCCGAAGCAACTAATCCCAGATCCGAGCCGCTCTTTTCAGCAAGGTTGCGTCGAGTTGATTGGCTCTTGGCGCGACATGGGCCGCTGGCGACGGCACATTTACCGCGGCGTCGCTGAGTTGCTCGAACGGCAGCATGGAATCCCAGACGGCACGATCCTGGAAACTGCCTGGGAGGAGTTGGACCCCAAGCTGCAACGCGCGTTGCTCTGGGGCACCGGCCACGAGCACGTCACCTTCACTTGGCGAAGCGGCGCATCGGGCTACAAATGGGGCGGCAAATACGAGGGCATCATCCCCAAGCTGCTCTCGCAATATCGTACCACCCAAAGCCGCCTGCAACGCCGGCAGCTCGAAAAGTACATGTGTGTCCTCGGCTGCGAGACCTGCCACGGCCAGCGGCTGAACCCGCAAGCCTGCGCCGTCACGCTTACCAGCCGCGTCGCCAAGTTCCGCGACCGGCCCGAGCGCTCCTTGCCCGAGGTCTGCGGCCTGGCTGTCTCCGACTGCGAAGAGTTCTTCAGCGACTTGGAACTGGACGGAACGGCCCAAATCATCGCCGCGGAGGCGGTGAAAGAGATCCGCGGCCGTTTGCAGTTCCTCAAGAACGTGGGCCTCGAGTATCTCACGCTCGAACGCACCGCCCCGACCCTCTCCGGCGGCGAAATGCAGCGCATTCGCCTCGCTGGACAAATTGGCTGCGGGCTCGTGGGCGTGCTCTACGTGCTGGATGAGCCATCGATCGGCCTGCATCCTCGCGACAACGACCGCCTGATCGAAACGCTCGGCCGCCTCCGCGATCAGGGAAACACCGTGATCGTCGTCGAACACGACGAGGACACGATGCGGGCGTCCGACTACGTCGTCGACTTTGGCCCCGGTCCCGGTGTTCGCGGCGGCCATGTCGTCGCCGCAGGGCCTGTCGAACAGATCATCGCCGAGCCAAAAAGCATCACTGGCCAGTATCTCTCCGGCCGCCAGCGCATCGAAGTGCCTGCCCATCGCCGGCCAATCGGCGACGCCAAGCTGATCGTGCGCGGCGCCACGCAGAACAACCTCAAGAACATCGACGTCGAGATTCCGCTGGGCGTGTTCGTCTGCGTGACCGGCGTCTCCGGCTCCGGCAAAAGCTCACTGGTTTCCGACATTCTGGTTGAAGCGCTCGGCCGGGATCTGAACGGTGGTCTCGGCAACCCCGGCACGCACCGCGCGATCGAGGGCCTCGACCATCTCGACAAGATGATCGCGATCGATCAGTCGCCGATCGGTCGGACACCACGAAGCAATCCGGCCACGTATATCAAGGTGTTCGACGAAATCCGGCGGCTTTATGCGCAACTGCCCGACGCCAAAGCCCGGGGCTACAAGTCCGGCCGCTTCAGCTTCAATGTCCGCGGCGGCCGCTGCGAAGCCTGCGAAGGGAACGGCTCGACCCGGCTCGAAATGGACTTTCTGGCCGACGTTTGGGTCACCTGCCCCGTGTGCGAAGGTCACCGTTTCAATCGCGAAACCTTGCAGGTCCGTTTCAAGGGCAAATCCATCGCCCAGGTGTTGGACATGGACGTCCAAGAGGCCTTGCGGCATTTCGAAAACGTGCCGGCCATCGCCGATAAGCTTCAGAGACTCCACGACGTGGGGCTCGACTACATGAAGCTCGGCCAGCCCTCGCCGACGCTTTCCGGCGGCGAGGCCCAACGCGTCAAGCTGGCCCGCGAGCTGGTGAAACGCGGCACCGGCCGAACACTCTACCTGCTCGATGAGCCCACCACCGGTTTGCACTTCGCCGACATCCAATTGCTGCTTCGCGTGCTGCACAGCTTCGTCGATGCCGGCAACACCGTACTCGTCGTCGAACACAACACCGAGGTGATCAAGACCGCCGACTGGGTCATCGACCTGGGGCCCGAGGGCGGCGCGGCTGGCGGCTACCTCGTCGCGGCAGGCACTCCGGAGGACGTTGCTGCGAAGGGAGCGAAGAAAGAAGAGAGAGGAGAGGACGGAAACGGTTTTGTCTCACACACCGGGCGTGTGTTGCATCGGGTGCTGTGGCCGCAGCACGCCGCGAAACCAAGCACAGCAGCGTCTGGCCCTTGCTCGGAAGGTAAATCTAAATCTATCGCCTCTCGCTACTCGAATGCCATTCGCGTACGTGGCGCTCGACAGCACAACCTCAAGGGTGTTGATGTCGAGATTCCCCGCGACAAGCTAACCGTTTGTTGCGGGCCGAGCGGCTCGGGCAAGACCTCGCTGGCAATCGACACCGTCTACGCCGAAGGACAGCGACGTTACGTCGAAAGCCTTAGCGCCTACGCCCGGCAGTTCATCGGCCAGATGCAGAAGCCGCGGGTGGACCATATCGAGGGGCTCTCGCCCGCCGTGGCCATCGAGCAAAAACGCGCCACACAGACGCCGCGAAGCACCGTCGGCACCGTCACCGAAATTTATGACTACTTGCGGATCTTGATGTCGCGGCTCGGACGGCCGTATTGTCCGGCCTGCGACCTGCCGATCGGCAGCCAGTCGGCCGACGAAATCATCGCCAAGATCATGGCCCAACCGCACGGCGCCAAACTCTACGTGATGGCGCCGCTGGAAATTCGCGTCGGCGAGCGCTATGAAACGCTGTGGGAGGAGACTCGGGCCTCCGGCTACGTGCGGATTCGTGTTGATGGCCGCACCTACTCCGTCGACGAGCTACCGGAGATTGATCGACGCCGCAAACATGATGTCGAGGTCGTGGTCGACCGTATCGCGGTTCGCTCGGATGCCCGGTCGCGAATCGCTGGCAGCGTCGAGAACGCCCTGGCACTCGGTCGCGGCGTTCTGCGCGTCGCGTACCCCAGTGACGACCTGCCTGAGGAGCGATGGCCGGTCGAAACGCACAGCCAACACTTCGTGTGCGACCAGTGCGGCCGAAGCTTTGAGCCGCTTTCGCCCCATCATTTCTCGTTCAACAGCGTGCTCGGGTGGTGCCCCGCCTGCGAAGGGCTCGGCGTGCAAACCGGCACCAATCCGGCCACGCTGTTGCGGGACCCGAAATTGACGCTTGCCCAAGGCGCCATTGCCCTGTGGCCGGAAGCGGCCGGGACCGAAAATGCAGCGGCTGCGAAAGGCAATGAGGGTACGAACGTCGCCGGCGCATCATCGCTGTTTGCCGCGATGCTCGATGCATTCTCTCGCGGCACCGGCATCCCGCTCGACGTCCCCTTTGAGCAGCTTGGCGGCCGCCATCGCCGCCTGATCTTCCACGGCACGGACGACCAGTGGTTTGACGTGCCCCAGAGAGGAGAGGGAGCCAAGAAAAGGACGCTGGGCACTTCCGCGCCCAGTCTGCTCAAGTTCCAATACAAGGGCCTTTATCCGGCCCTAGAGGAAGCCAGCCGCATCTCGCCCTCGTTCCGCATGCGGCTCGAAAAGCTCGTGGATGAGGTGGAGTGCTCCGTTTGCTACGGCAGCCGACTTCGCGACGATGCGGGAGCCATGCGGCTCTTCCTCGGCGAGAATGCCTCGGGCCGAACGATCGACGAGCTTTGCCGCCTCCCGCTCGGTCGGCTGCTCGACGAGTTCCAAAACTGGAAACAAAGCGACCGCGAGCGGAAAATCGCCGGCGAGGTGAGCCGCGAAATCTGCAACCGGGTGCGATTCCTGGTCGATGTCGGTCTCGACTACCTGACGCTGAGCCGTTCTGCGGCGACCCTCTCGGGCGGCGAAATGCAGCGCATCCGGCTGGCCTCGCAGGTAGGTAGCGGACTCTGCGGCGTGCTCTACGTCCTGGACGAACCGACCATCGGATTGCATCCCCGCGACAATCGCCGGCTGCTGAACGCCCTGGACAAGCTCCGCGACCTCGGCAACACGCTGCTGGTTGTCGAGCACGACCGCGAAGTCGTCCGCCACGCCGACCAGCTCCTGGACTTTGGCCCCGCCGCCGGCCGGCACGGCGGGCAGGTCGTTGCCGATGGCACGCCCGATCAGGTCGCCCGCCGCCGCGGTTCCGTCACCGGACCGTATTTGTCAGGCAAGAAGGCGATCCCCGTGCCGAGCAATCGGCGGATCGGAGCGCTGGAAGAAAAGAAGAAACGGACACGAGGTGAAAAGCAGAATAGCGGAGACGCCTTGTCCGCTCGCACGTTCCCCAACGGCTGCCTGGAAATCCTCGGCGCGCGTCACAACAACCTCAAGAACATCGACGTGCGCATCCCGCTGGGCACATTGACCGCCGTTTGCGGCGTCAGCGGCAGCGGCAAGAGCTCGCTGGTCGAGGATGTGCTGTACGCCTCGCTGGCCCGCACGCTCCATCGCGCAAAGACCACGCCTGGCGCCCACGATGCCATCCGCGGCCTTGAGCTCATCAACAAGGTGATTCGGGTAGATCAACAGGCGCTGGGGCAGACGCCCACTTCGAACCCGGCAACGTTCACCGGCGTTTTCGACCTGATTCGCACGCTTTACGCCCAGCTGCCCGAGGCGAAGCTCCGCGGTTTCACCCCGCGGCGATTCAGCTTCAACGTAGCTGGCGGGCGATGCGAAAAGTGCGAGGGGAACGGCCAGCTCTGCGTCGAAATGCACTTCCTGCCCGACGTCTGGGTCGAATGCGACACCTGCGGCGGCCAACGTTACAATCCCGAGACGTTGGCCGTCCGCTACCACGGCCAATCAATCGCCGACGTGCTGAACATGTCGTGCGGCGAAGCAGTCAAGTTGTTTGCCAACATTCCGAAGATTCGCCGCCCGTTGCAGACCCTCTGCGACGTTGGTCTCGATTATCTCACGCTCGGCCAGTCGGCGCCCACGCTTTCCGGCGGCGAGGCCCAGCGGGTGAAGCTTGCCGCGGAGCTGTCCCGACCCGATACCGGGCGGACGCTCTACCTGCTCGACGAGCCGACCACCGGCCTGCACTTCGACGACCTGGCCAAGCTGCTCGACGTCCTCAACCGCCTTGTCGATCTTGGCAACACCGTACTGGTGATCGAGCACAATCTCGACGTCATCAAGACCGCTGACTGGGTCATCGATCTCGGTCCTGAAGCGGGCGAGGGCGGCGGCTATGTCGTTGCCGCGGGCACACCCGAAGAGATCGTTCGCACGCATGAGATGAGGGAGACGGCGGACAAGGAGACCAAGAAAGCAGACAAGGCGAAAAGGAGAAAGGGAGACAAGGAGAAAAGCAAGGTAGCGGAGTCTCCTTGTCCCGCAGTCCCCCCGTCTCCCTGTCTCCTTACCGCCTCCCACACCGCCGCCGCGCTGGCCCCGGTGCTCGCCGCCGGACCGCTTATCGAGCGGAAGCCCTTCGACTTTGCCGCCGAGGCCGCGGAGCAGACCGGCGATCACGACATCAACGAACTGGGTGCGGAAGTCCGCATGCCCTGGGAAACAGACGGACGCCGCTGGCACACGGAGCAGCGCGTCGGTCGCGCCGGCAACCCCTGCCGTTGGGATGGCCGCATCCTGGCCGAGGTCGTCGACCGCATTCAGCAGCGTGACGACCTCTTCGCCGAAACCGACTGGACCGATCGAAGCGTCGTCGAGATCCGCGCGGCCAAGAAGTCCGAGGGCTGGTTCTTCCACGCCATCACCGGCGAAGAGTGGCTGCTGAAAATGAAGTTCCGTACCGCTCGCAACACTTTCGACCGCGACGAACTGGTTGCGAAGCTCGACCTCAAGCCGCTCAACGACATGCCGGACCTCCCGCTGTACGGCACCGAGCCGCGCGTGCGGGTCAAGAAGCTGCGCGGCCCCTGGCAGGAGATTGATCTCCGCGTCCACGGCTACAGCGAAATCGACGGCACGGAGTTCTGGGATTTCGTGGATCGGGCCGTGGCGGGCTTCGCCGTCTTTCGCGAAAAGGTCCAGGCGAAGTCAGACATCTTGCAGCCCTGGAAGCAACTCGGCCGGGCGTGGCATGTGGCGCATCGCGGTTTTCCCCTCGGCAAGAAAATCCGCTGGGAGGCCGACGTGCTGGAGCGGCTGCTTGCGCTGCTCGAAGAAGCCGCGCCTAATGCGAATTTCGATTGGAGCCACAAGCAGGTCGTCCCGATCTGCCTGCCGAATCACCGTCGAGCTTGGGCGGCCGTCCAAACCAAGAAGCTCGACGCCGTCTATCTGCACCTCATGGCGCCGAAAGGCTCCTTCACGCTTGGCCAGATCACCGAACTCGGCCACGAGCCCGAACTGGACGCCGCCGCGCCAGATACCGACACCGTTCGCCTGAAGTTCCGCAGCGCCGCTGATCTCGGTCGCGGCGACCTCCGCGCCTTTCTGAAACAGCACGCGAAAGCGGCGAAATAGTGCCCGTCAGGCGGA
>JAJFUI010000017.1 GCA_021372555.1 Planctomycetaceae bacterium
CACCGACCGATGATCGAAGCTGGTGTAATCCTGAAAGACCATGCCGCGATCCGCGCCCGGCCCGACGACCGGCGCGCCCTGCACGAGCACTTCACCCAAGGTGGTCGGATGCTGCGGCGGCAGGCCGGCGATCAATCGCAGGATCGTGCTTTTCCCGCACCCGCTTGGGCCCAGCACACAGATGAACTCTCCTTTGTCCGGAATATCCTCGACGAAAAAGTTCACGTCGCGAATCGCCGTATACTGGTTCGGCATCGCGGCATTGTACGTCTTCGTCACGTTGCGGAACTCGACAACTCGCGGCAGCCCACGCTCCTTGGGCCGCGTGAAGCGATCGATCACCTGGCCCATGCCGACCGGCGTGGGCGCCGTGCTAGCTTGCGGGTTGTTGGCTTGCTCGCTCACGACGGCTTTCCTCCTTCCGCGGCATCCTGTGCCGCAGGGGGCGTCCCGTGCGCCGTCGGCGCTGCCGCCAATTCTGTCGGCCGGCGAAACAGCGTAACAAAGTCTTCCACCGCTCGGTTGAACGCCCGAACGCCGCGGTGCAGCAGCCCATCGCCGCCATACTGATACGGGAACAACTGCCGCTGCACCCAGAAGAGCAGGCGATCGATCCCCAGGGCAACCAGCGGAATTAGCATCAACACCAGCAGGATGTCGGAACGGAGCCCTCGCCGCTGGGCCATGTTGATGATGCTGCCCAGACCACCGACGTCCTGTGTCGTCTGAATCACCTCGGCCAGCATGATGTAGCCGAAGGCCAGCCCAAACAGCAGCCGCAGCGAGTTGAAAATGGCCGGCATTGCCAGCGGCACCAGCACCTTGATGATAATCTGCCGTCGCCTCGCGCCAAGCGTATAGGCCGTATCCACGTAGCGGCTGCTCACGTCCGCGATCGCCGTGGCCGCGTCCATCACGATGAACGCGACGCAGGCGATGAAGATGAACATGATCTTCTGGAACTCGCCGATTCCGAACAGGGAGAGCGTCAGCGGGATGACCGCTGCAATCGGGATGTTGCGGCCCACGATCATCAGCGGCGCGAAGAACGCACTGACGCGACGGAAGCAGCCGCAGAGGACCCCCAGCGGAATGCCGACGATGGCCGCCAGCCCAAACCCCAGAATGACGCGTTTCAGACTCATGAGCGTGTTCCGCGTCAACGCCCGCTCGAACCAAAGATCGTGAAAGTCCGAGAACGTTTCGTAGGGGCTCGGCAGTACCGACTGCGGCATGATGCGCTCTTCGGGGATCGGCCCACGCGTGAGTGCCCACCAGATTCCACCGCAGACCGCGATGCAGAGCGAGCCCAGCAGAAACGCCTGCCATGCGGAGATGTCGCCGCGCAACGCGCGGAATCGCCGGACATGCGGCGACGGCATCCCGCCCAGCGGGTTCGCCACGCTCTGCGGACCGTCTTCTTTCTTCCTCATGTCAGCCATCGGTTTGGCCTTTGTTTCTTCCCTTAGGAGGGGGCCGGGAGTAAGGGCTGCACGATCAAGCGGCTGCCATCATCCTAACTCTCTAGCAAACAGAGACGGAACAGCATGCGAACTCAGCGGCGACAATCTCCGCCTACTGCTTCTCCGCCGGATACACCTTGATCTCCACCCGGCGATTCTTCGCCTGGTCGAACGGGTTCTTCAGGTCCGCGGGCCGATCCCATCCGAGCCCATCGACCATCAGCCGGTTTGGCTCGATGTTGAACTTCTGCACCAGCGCCTCTCGGACTGCATTGGCGCGGTTCATCGAAAGCTCCTTGACGAGTTCAACCGGCACTTGGCCGCGCTGCGAGCTGTCGGTGTGCCCTTCGATCACCACTCGGGCGGCGCCAAACTGACCGATCAGCTTCGCCACGCCCTCCAGCACGTTGTCCACGTTCGGGTCGTACGGCTCTTCGACGCTCTTGCCATCCACCTCCCTGGTGATCTTCTTGTGCAGGTTCCAGTCGTTCGGGAAGAAGTGGATGACCACCGTGTTGGTCAAAATCTCGTCGGACTCCGCCCGAATCTCGCCGACCGTTTTTGGCGCGAGTTGAATCTGGTACTCGTCCTTTTGCGACTTGTACTTCTCCTCGTTGCCAAGCTTTTGGATGACCGAGAAGTCCATCACCTGGTCGAAACGCATCGGCGAGTTCTGGATCGTCCCGATCTGGCGGTACAGATAATATGCCTGCCGCCACACCCGCTCGAAGTTCGTCGGGTTGTTCTGGTTCAAGAAGAACTGGAAGTTCTCCGCCCAGTTGGTGTTGTGGGCGTCGCCGAACATGGCCATCGCGTCGTCGGCCGGAATGTTGTAGCCGGCGGCCATCAGCTTCGAGCAGGCGGCTTTCTGCTCCGGCTTCTTCATTTCTTCCATGGCATCGAAAATGCCGCGAACCAGCCCTTCGATGATGCCCGGATGATCCTTGGCGAAATCCGCCCTGGCGAACCAGACGTCGGCGATCAGCTTGTTGGCCGTCTGCGTATTGACCAACATCCGATTTCCCTTGGCCTTGGCCAGATTGTAGATGTCCGGCGACCAGGAGACGGCGCCCGAAATGTCCTTTTGCGAGGCAAAAGCCGCGGCGGCTTCAAACGCCGTATTCGTGTAAATCATGTTGACCTCCGACGGCTGCACACCGCCGGCGACCAACATGTTCAGCGCGAAATATTGCGACGGCGAGTTCTGCGCCAGCACCAGCTTCTTGTCGCGCAGGTCGGCAACGGTCTTGACATCCTCGCGCACCACGATGCCGTCACCGCCGTTCGACCAGTCGATCTGCTGGTAGATGCGCGGCATCACGCGGCTGTCCTTCGGTTTGCCGGTGCGATCGACCATGCCATCAATGAACAACGGCACCATGTCGAGCGTGCCCCAGCCGATGTGGACCTGGCCGGCGGCGTAAGCCCCGATCATCGCGCCCGGATCGTCGATCAGCACCAACTCAACGCGGAACTCCTCGCCGTCGGGCGTTTTCCAAACCTTTTCCGGCTTGAAGCCGTTGTTGGCCAGAATGATCGGCCCCCAGCCGGCCCAAACGTTCAGGGCGAACCGCACCGTGTTGTTTTCCATCGGCTTGTAGGCCGACGTCCCCTTGATCTCCGGAAGCCGCTCAGCCGGCTTGAACTTGTACTCCTTGACCGTGGTCACGGGCGGCGTCGCGTTGTCCGTCGATTCCGCCTTCCCCAAAGCAACCGTCGCTGTCTCGGCGCCCGGCTTTCCAAGCGGAGCCTTCTGTCCCAGCTCGCCTGGATCGATTCGACCGGCCTTGTTCGCATTGCCCTGCGGCGCAAGGACGTCCCATCGCTTGATGGCCAGCGCCACCAAGGCCACCACAACCAACACCAGCACAATGTAAAACGGGGTTTTCGGTTGTCCTGCCATGATTCTCTCCTTGTCTAGGAGGTTTCGAAATCCGCCTTATCTGTAGGACGGATTTCCGAATCCCTCCGCGATGATCGACCTCACGGATCAATTTCAATATCGGCATCAATAAGCACTAGCCGCGGAACACCGTCTTCGGACGCGTCTGTTGCACCGAGTGCATCGCCTGCATGAAATCGTAAACCGTCAGTTCACAAAGCAACTCCGTTACCTTGGCGTGCACCGCCGGATCCAATTTCGGCTCCACCTCTTCCATCAACGCGACCAGGCGGCGCTCCTGCTCCTGAATCTCCGAATCATCCACCCGGCCGTCCGCCATGGCCGCAAGGAACGATTCGGCCCTTTTTGCCTTTTCCGAAATCGTAGGCGTATGCGATGCTTCGTCAAACCATGCAGACTTCGTTCGCTGCGCAGACATCGGCCCGCTCCTATCATCAAGTTATGTTTCCATCAACTGCCGAATCGCGGCTATTCGTTCCTGCAACTGGGAACGGCCGTCCGGCTTGGACACTTTCTCGCGCCACATCGGCGGCAGCAGACTCAGTTGCGTGCATTCCAGCACCGCCGCGATCTCTTGCATCTCCTTTTCCAGCCCTTGCGAGGACGGAATGAACTCGCTGGCCGCCTTCTGCAAGTCGTCCGCCGAGGGATCGTTGCGACCGGCCGCCAACGCGGCTCGTTTCGCCCCAAGCACGATGCTCTCGATGTCCGCCCCGCTCAGTTTTCCGGTCGCCGGCAGCTTCGGCAACGCGTCAACCGCAATCTGGACCTTGTTCTTTCGGGCCATCACCTCGAACATCGAGCGAATTTCAGCGTCCTCATACGGATAGAAAAGCGGTATGTGCACTTCCGCGCGACCTTGTCGCTTCAGATCGATCGGCAACAGATCCGGCCGCGACGTCAGCAGCATCCAGACGATGCGGCCGCGATAATGCGTGTTCCCCATTTGCGCGGCGATCATCGAAAACACCCTGGCGGATGTGCCGGAGTCGCCCTCTGTTTCCCTGTTGCCCAGCGCGGCGTCGGCCTCGTCGATGATCACGACCACAGGGCCCAGCGATCGCAGCACCGCCAGCACCTGTTGCAGATTTCCTTCCGTCTCGCCGACGTACTTCGAGCGGAAGTTCTTTAATGACACGCAAGGGATGCCGATCGACCCGGCGTAGCACTCGGCCATGTAGGTCTTGCCGGTGCCGACGGGGCCACAGATCAGGTAGCCCATCGGCGCAGCGTCCAGCCGTCCATCGGTAATCAGCCGCGCGTCGTCCTGCAGCCGCTTCTTGGCCTCCGCCTGCCCGGCGACCATATCAAGCGTGTGGTCTGGCTCGATGAACTCGACCAGTCCCTGGCACTGCCGCTCGATGACCGTCTTTTTCAACTGGCGGAACGACGCACTGTCGAGCTTGCGCCCGGATCGCGTCGCTTGCGACAAAACGACATTCAGGTTCGTCAGCGTCAGCCCGTTCGAAAGATCGGCAAGCTGGTCGGCCGAGAGCGCCGACACCTGCGAGAGGTCCTGCCCACGGGCCGTCCATCCGCTGAAACGACGTCGCTCTTCACGGTCCGGCAGCGGAATCTCGATGGCCGCAACGTGTGGGCATTGCACCAGTCGCTCGTTCACTTCGGCCAACTGATCCGCCACCAGGCAAAACGCCATATTGACTTGCTTGATGAGCGGATTCTGCGCCCAGCGCAACATGCGGACCAACCTTGCGCCCTGCCCACGCACAAGCGAGTCGAGCCCGCCGGCCGGGAGCATGTACTGTGCGTAGTCGAACAGAAAGGCGACGCTTTTCCGCGCCGCTGGATCCTCGACCAGGTTCCGCTCGATAAAGGCGTCCAACAGCAAGAGCACGGGATCGGGATCGCGCGGCCACTGTGTCGGATCACCCCAGCGCGCACCGAGATATTGGAACATTGCCCGGAGCCGATCGCCATCGCGACCCGCCTGGGGCCGCAGACCTTGGCTCAAGTCATAGCCGAGCACCAGGTCCCACGTCCCGAACACCTGCGTCGTCAGAAACTCCGAAAGGCTGCAATAGGAGTCTTCATTTCCCTCGGGACAGTGGACCAGGTCGTGGACATTGCCGTGCAGGATGAACAGGCAGGTCGTGCCCGAAAAATAGAGATCGGCTAGCTCTCGCGCCCACGCCGGATACCAGCCGGGCAGTTTGTCCGCTGGGCTCGCCGCTTTTGCAGCCGCCGAAAGTGGGTCCAACCGGCCCGACGAGATCGCTAGGTCGCCCATCGTTCGTTGTCAGTCTCTGGAGACCAAAACCTAAGACCTAAGACCTACTTCTGCGTCTCTGCCACCTTGGCCGCAGGGCCAAGCTCCTTGGCGGCTTCCGTCACCTTGGCCGTCTCGGGAGTCACCAGACCCATCTGCACCTCGAAGTCCCGCAACGCCTGCTCGCCCAACGACTTCTCCATCGCCTGCTCATGCTGGATATCGGCCAGCCCCTCGCTCGATAGATCGGCGGCTACGCGGACCTTCGCCCGGTTCAGCCCGATCTTGTCGTTAATTACCTGCTCGATCTGGCCGAAGTCCGTCGTAACATCGAAATTGAAGTCTGTGGCGAGCTTTGCCATCTCGGCCTCGGCGCGGCTCATTTTCAGTTCCGCGTCGTACTTCTGGATCTTCTGACGAACGTCGGCGAGCTTCGTTGAGGCGTGCTTGATTTTCGAGACGTTATTGTTGTAAGCCTCTTCGTGCAGCTTTAACTGGCCCTCGTTCTCGGTTTGCTCCTGCTTGGCCTTTTGAAGCTCCAATGCGAAACGCGCGGCCGTTTCGCGATCGCCCGCCGTCAGGTACGCCTTGACCTGCGCTTCGAGCTTCGCGACGTGTTGCTTGTCCATCGTCGCCTGCCGGCTCACACGCTCGACCAGCGCCCGATACTGTTCGAGCCCCTCGCGACCTTCCTTGAGTTGGGATACCGACTGGTCGTACTCATACTGCATCTGGGCGATCGGATCGGCCGTCCAGAAAATGTTCGCCACCTTGTTGATCTGCGCCATCAGCGTGTGCCAGAGCTTCCTGAAGATCATCGCCGCACCTTCCTTTCGTGTCGAACGAACCGACGGGAGCAGAGCTGCCTTGAGACACCCCCTATATACCGGCGCGGTGCCCCTCAGTCAATATGCCCCCGGAAGTGTCGCGTAAGGCCAACCTCCGCGCCGAGTCCCCTGGCCGATCGTCGCCGTGTGTGCGGCAGTTGTACCGCAGCTTCCACACTCCGTGCCGACTGGACCCGCCCCGCCTGCACTTCCCGCCTCCACTAGAAGTCCGTATACTGGGCAAGTTATGCCACGCGAACCGATCATCCAGCCGGCGGCAGACTTCAAGGACGAGGACCGCGACCTCCGCCCGCAGCGAATGCAGGACATGGTTGGGCAGCGCGAGGTCTACGCCCGTCTGGAAATCGCCGTCGACGCCGCGGCCAAACGCGGCGAGTCGCTCGGACATATTCTCTTCGATGGTCCCCCGGGCCTCGGCAAGACGACTTTCGCCATGTGCATCCCGCGCGACCTGGGCGTCGGCTTCCAGATCGCCAGCGGCGCCGCACTGGCCGCGCCCAAGGACATCATCCCGTATCTAACCAACGCTGAAGAACGCTCGGTCCTGTTCATCGACGAAATCCACCGGCTCCCCAAGGCAGTCGAGGAGTTCCTCTATCCGGCGATGGAGGACTTCCGGATCGATCTGACGCTTGGCGAAGGCGTCAACGCCCGGACGATCAACATGACGCTGCGGCCGTTCACGCTCATCGGCGCCACGACCCGCAGCGGCCTGCTCTCCGCGCCGCTCCGCGACCGCTTCCAGATGCGCGAGCACCTGGATTTCTACACCGTCGAGCAACTGGCCGAGATCGTCCGCCGCAATGCGAAGAAGTTGCGGGTCGAAATCGTCGACGATGCGGCCGAGGAAATTGCCAGCCGCAGCCGTGGCACGCCTCGCTTGGCCAACAATCGGCTCCGCTGGGTCCGCGATTATGCCCAGAGCAGGGCCGACGGTCGCATATCGCTCTCCGTCGCCCGCGACGCGCTGGCCATGCAGGGCATCGACCCGTTGGGCCTTGATCCGCAAGATCGGAAGTACCTCGAAACGATCGCCCGCGTCTTCGTCGGCGGGCCGGTCGGCGTCGAAGCCGTCGCCCACACGATGAACGTCTCGCCCGACACGCTCATCGACGAAGTCGAGCCGTTTCTATTGCGGAGCGGGCTGGTCGTCCGCACCCCCCGCGGCCGAAAGCTCACGCCGACCGCCTTTGCCCATCTGGGCATCAGCCCCGCCGATCTGCCCGCCGAACCCGGCCAGCGACCGCTGTTTCTGTAGTTCCGGCCGTAGCTTGTAGCGTGCGTGCCTTCGCGCGAGCCCCCTGCGTGTTTCGTCGCCGGTTGCCCGCCGTCGCATCCTTCCTAGAATTGGCTAGACTCGGCCCATTTCCTTAACCCGAGGAGCCCGCCGTGGCTGCGCCCCTTGGCTCCGTCCCCCACGACAACGATCCCCAAGAAACCGCCGAATGGCTCGACGGCCTCGACTACGTCATCCGCGCGGCCGGCCCTCAACGCGCCGCCTATCTGCTCGACCGCCTCCGCCAGCGGGCCACGTCCCGCGGCATGTCCGCTCCGGCCGCTATCACTACGGCCTACGTCAACACCATCCCATTGGCCGACCAGCCGGCGTATCCGGGCGACCGTGAAATCGAGCGGCGGATCAAGAACATCGTCCGCTGGAACGCCATGGCGATGGTCGTCCGCGCCAACCAGCAGAGCCACGGCATCGGCGGCCACATCTCGACGTACGCCTCCGCCGCCACGCTCTATGAGGTGGCGTTCAACCATTTCTTTCACGGAAAGCAGGGGCCCCATCCGCCCGACCAAATCTTCATCCAGGGCCATGCGACGCCTGGCATCTACGCTCGCGCGTTCCTCCTCGGCCGGCTCACCGAGGACCAACTGAAAAACTACCGTCGTGAGTTGCAGCCAACACCGGGCCTGTCTTCCTACCCCCACCCGTGGCTCATGCCCGACTTCTGGGAGTTCCCCACCGTTTCGATGGGCCTCGGCCCGCTGATGGCCATCTATCAAGCCCGCTTCAACCACTATCTCGTTGATCGCGGCATCAAGCCCGACGCGGCAGCTTCCCGCGTTTGGGCATTCCTCGGCGACGGCGAGTGCGACGAGCCTGAGACGCTCGGCGCACTGACCCTCGCCGCCCGCGAGCAGCTCGACAATTTAATTTTCGTCGTCAACTGCAATCTTCAACGGCTCGATGGCCCCGTCCGCGGCAACGGCAAGATCATCCAAGAACTCGAAGGCATCTTCCGCGGCGCTGGCTGGAACGTCATCAAGGTCATCTGGGGCTCCGATTGGGACCCGCTTCTGGCTCGCGACACCGACGGCCTCCTTGTCCAACGGATGAACCAAGTCGTCGATGGCGAGTTCCAGAAGTACGTCGTTGCGCCGGGCGACTACGTCCGCAAGCATTTCTTCGATGCCGATCCGCGACTGGAAGCGATCTTCGCCGATTTGACCGACGATCAGCTTCACCGCCTCAAACGCGGCGGCCACGACCCGGCCAAGGTCTACGCCGCGTACAAAGCCGCCATCGAACACAAAGGCTCCCCCACCGTCATTCTGGCCAAAACGATCAAAGGCTACGGCCTTGGCGAGGCTGGCGAGGGTCGCAACATCACGCACCAACAGAAGAAGCTCAACGAAGATGAGCTCGTCGAGTTCCGCCGGCGCTTTGAGATTCCAATTTCCGAGGCCGCCGCTCGCCGCGCCGAGTTCTACAAGCCGCCCGACGACACGCCCGAGATGCTCTATCTCCACCAGCGCCGCTCGGCGCTGAGCGGATTCGTGCCCGGTCGCCGCGCGCCGAGCATGAAACTCAAACCGCCGAAATGGGAAAACTTCGCGGAGTTCTTCGCCGGCAGCGACGGCCGCGAAGTGTCGACCACGATGGCTTTCGTCCGCCTGCTCTCGCACCTGATGCGCGACAGGCAAATCGGCCGCTACATCGTTCCTATCGTGCCGGACGAGGCCCGCACCTTCGGCATGGAAGCCCTCTTCCGCCAGTTCGGCATCTACTCGCACGTCGGCCAGCTTTACGAGCCAGTCGACTCCGACACGATCCTCTACTACCGCGAAGCCACCGATGGGCAGATCATCGAAGAGGGCATCACCGAAGCCGGCGCCATGTCCAGCTTCATCGCCGCCGGATCCGCCCGGAGCAGCCAGGGAATCAGCATGATCCCCTTCTTCGTCTATTACTCGATGTTCGGCTTCCAGCGGATCGGCGATCTGCTTTGGGCCGCTGGCGACATGCGCTGCCGCGGCTTCGTCCTGGGCGGCACCGCCGGACGCACCACCTTGGCTGGCGAAGGCCTCCAACACCAGGACGGTAACAGCCATCTGAACGCCTTGGCGTTTCCCAATTGCCGCGCCTACGACCCCTGCTACGCCTACGAGATGTCGGTCATCGTTCTCGACGGCCTGCGTCGCATGTTCTACGAGCAGCAGGACTGCTACTACTACATCACGCTGATGAACGAGAACTACGCGATGCCGATTCTCCCCATGGGCTCGACCGAGGGAATCTGCCGCGGCATCTACAAGCTCTCCACCCGCAACCTGGGACCCAACCGCCCCAACGTCCGCCTCTTCGGCAGCGGCGCGATTCTCCGCGAGTCGCTCCGCGCCCAAGAACTGCTCGACACCCATTTCGGCGTCAGCAGCGATGTGTTCAGCGTCACCAGCTACAAGAACCTTTACTACGACGGTCGCGCCTGTGCCCGCTGGAACCGACTGCACCCCACCGAGCCGCCCCGCCGCACCTATGTCGAACAAACATTAGACGGCACCTCCGGCCCCGTCGTCGCCGCACTCGATTACGTCGCCGCCGTCGCCCTCTCGATCGCACCGTGGGTGACTTCCTCCCCTCGCCCACTTGCAGGAAGCGAGCCGGAGGTTGATGTCTCCCTTCGCCCGCTTGCGGGAGAGGAACCGGAGGTGAGGGCCGATGTCTCCCCTCGCCCGCTTGCGGAAGAGGGGCAGGGGGCGAGGGCAGCCGGCGTCGGTCCCCGGTACGGCAACGGTGCTCCTGCTCCGGCGACCTCCTACACCGTCCTCGGCGCCGACGGCTATGGCCGCAGCGAAGCCCGCCCCGAGCTTCGCCGCTTCTTCGAAGTCGATGCCGAAAACATCGCCCTGGCCGCCCTAGTCGAACTCGCCCGCGAAGGCGTCTATCCCCACGACAAACTCCCAGCCGCCATCAAGACGCTGGGCCTCGATCCGAACAAGCCCAACCCCGTGTGCGTCTGATCGCCGCGGTCGCTCGCCCCAATTCCCTCTTTCCCCCCGCGCCCGGTTGTCGCTATAATTCCCCCACTCGCCGCCAACGACCGGCGGCCGCCACGCGGAGGAGACATGGCCACGAACGGGTTGCGCGTCGGCATTGGGTATGATCTGCACCGGCTTCAGCCGGGCGGACCGCT
>JAJFUI010000021.1 GCA_021372555.1 Planctomycetaceae bacterium
CTTCACTTATTCCTTTTGCCCTTCTCGATCGGTGGCTCACATAGACATCTATGACGAACGATTGTCTCAAGAAGCGATGGAAGGCACCGTTGTGGCGTCCGATCGCCTTGCGGTGCCTGCCGTTGTCGTTGGTTGTGTTGATTGGCGTCTTCTTCGCGGTGAGCTCCCATCGCTCCGACGTTCTCACGCTCCCGGATGCCCTAAGCATTGAGCGAGTGGACATCCAGATTGGGTACAATTGGTGGCAATTGCCGCTGGCGACTGGAATGGAAATGGTAGGACTTTTTCGCGGGAGTGTTGCCCCGCCGCCAAGCACAGGTTTTGTTTGTTGCACTCCGGTGCGGTACCAGTACAGTTTGCGCGCCGTTGACAGTGGGGGCGCCCAATATCTGCTTCGGTTCAGAGTCGGTTCGAACGAGTTTCTTGCGAATGATGACAGGGGGGGGGCCAGGCGTCCTCGTTTTCCCTGAATCGCGACTTCCTCGGTTAGCACAACTCGTACGAGAGGCTTTCTCGTCAAGCGCGATCTCGGGCGGGCGATACGCTTACCTTCCCGGAGAAGATGACAATAGCCATTTCATGCGCATCTGCAACTTAACAATGGCCGAAAGGCGTCGCGGAGAATAAGGCTTCGCGGGAGAAAAAAGGATACAGATGCTGTCCCCGGAATTACCCGAAGGTGTGACATGGCTCACGACGCGCACAGAAGCCGACTGCTGTCGGTCGCTTGGTTGCTAGTCCTTGCTTTGTTGTCATCAGGATGCGATCGCGCTTTGACAGGCAAATCCGCCAAGGACACGCCTCAGTCGGCCGATGATGTGACTGCGGCGAGCCGGCAACGAACATACTATGCCGGCGGCGACTGGGCCAACGAGAACATGGACCCGAGGCCGCCAACATCGCTTATCCAAATACTGGCTGTACCTGACTATTTTCATCAAAAGAAAGTGATTGTTGAAGGCTACTTGGTGGTCAAGTTCGAGGAAACGGGAATCTTCTTTTCGAGCGAAGATGCGAGGTATTGGAGAACGGGCAACGGTCTCTGGGTTGATTTCTCCCATATCGCGGGATTGCCGTCATCGTTGCAGGAACTCGCGCGCAAATACAACGGCAAGCAAGTATCCATTGAAGGAACATTTAACCGCGATAACTGGGGGCATATGAACGGATGGCCTGGTACTATCGAACGTGTCTCTCGAATCACGTTCTTAAAGGATCGCAGCCCGAGGCAAAACGGGGGTCGCTAGTGTTTTCCGTCGATGCAACTGCCCCAGCTGAAGCCACGAAAGTTCAGATGCGTCTCAGCAACGGCATCCTGTGGATGACGTGCGTCGCCTTCACTCTGGCAGGGCCAGTCATGGAAGTTAGCGGGCAGCAGACGGCTACCGGTCCGGCGACTGGCTCCGCTGTTCAGCCGAAGTCTTCAACCCCCGATCCGCTCGTGCCCGGGAAATGGCTCACGACCAGCGACGAGCGCCGTAATCAGAGTCTCGAAGAGATAAAGAAGATTGCTGCAAAGAGCAAGGCGGACATTGAGCCGATCCAGTCGCAGCACGTGACGCTCTGGGCGGCCAAGGACCATCATCGAACGTATCTGCCGGACATTGAAAAGCTGGAAAAATTCTTTCACACCAGGTGCGCGGAGCCGATTCGTTCGGGTCTGGACAAACGCTCGGCGCACATCGTTCTGTTGAAGGATCGTGCGGAGTTCGAGGCATGGTGCCGCGCGATCTTCGACTTGTCTCCGCAGCGTTTTCCCAACGCGTCTTTTCGGGAAGAGGCGATCAAACGGCCGGCGATATACACACCTGATATGGCTTGGGTATCCTTGGAAGACAAGTCAGCCGATCAGGCGCATCACGACGCGGTGGCTGGAGTGGGAATCATGTACTTTTCACAACTGGCAAAGCCGGGGCCGTTCGTATTCGGTCCACTGCAAACCGGTTTCGTGAATTGGGCGGAAGCGACCGTATTCGGCTCGCCTGCTGAGATGTTTCACGCGATCGTCTACCGCAGTTCCAACCCGGCTGAAGACGGCCGAAACTGGGGCCTGCTAGTCCGGCAGCGCCTGATGAGCCACAAGGCAACACCATTGGGCGAACTGCTGCAAATGGACAGCTCCAATATGTGGCATCCACATTACGCTGAGGCATGGACGCTCGTAGAGCTTCTGGCCAGCCAGCCCGTCAAGTTCGGAAAGCTGCTATTGGCCTTGCGGAAGACCAAATCCGAACTGGCGGCCATTAACGAGGTCTACGGATGGGATGAAAAGAGGCTCACCAAGGAGTGGCGAGGGTACGCCATGACTCACGGCGTCAAGGCAAAGAAATGAGGTTCAATTCTGCATGTGCCAGAATGTCCCCACGCCTGTTCGGCATGGAATTTGCGCGTTGATCTCGCCATTGCCGAAAACTGGCAAGATGCCAAGGAGGCTTATCGTGAATAGAACCATGTCATTTGCATTGCTGCTGTCCGTGCTTGCGGTGTCGCAGTTGTGTGCCGGTCCACGCGAAGGTCTGGAGGCCGAAGGAAAAAATGCCTGGGACCGAGGGGACGTAGAACTCAGTATCAAGATATTCAACAACGTGATTGAGACAAGTCCGAACTATGCGGGCGGCTACTACGGCCGCGCATTGGGCTACGCGAAGAAAGGGGATTTCGAAAAAGCCACCGCCGATCTTTCGGAGACCATTCGTTGCGATCCTAAGTATCGCAAGGCTTTTTACAACCGCGGGGTAATGTTTGAACAGCGTCGCCCGTGGCGAAACGCAATTGCCGACCTTACGCAATCGATCGCCTTGATGCCGGACGATGCAGCGTCCTATCAACACAGAGCGTCATCCTACAAGCACGTCGGTGAACGATTCAAGGCGATAGCTGACCTAACAAAGGCAATCTCCCTCGATGGTAAGAACCCCGTGCTCTACCATGCACGAGCGCAAATCCATCAAAAGGCCGGCGCATTAAGGGAATCGCTCGCCGATTATGACAATGCCATTCGTCTCGAACCCAAAAGAGCCGGAGCATTCCTGGACCGCGGTTGTCTTTTGTTCTCTTTGGGCGAGGTTGACGCGGCGATCGCCAGTCTGAGCGAAGCCGTCACCCTTGATAGCCGCAGCGCTGCCGCGCACTATGAGCGGGGACGTGTCTACCAATCGCATGGCCGCCTTGCGGAGGCAATTGCCGATTACAGTGAGGCGATTCGGATAGACCCGAAATGCTCTTCGGCGTATAGCAATCGCGGCGCGGCCTATGGAAGCTTAGGCCATCCTGACAAGGAGATTGCTGATTGTACCGAGGCCATTCGGATCAATCCGCACCGGGCCACCGCCTACTGTAACCGCGGCGCCGCGTACAGTGACTTGGGCAATTACGACAAGGCGATCGCGGATTGTACTGAGGCCATCCGGATTGATCCGCAATGTGCCGCCGCCTACTGCAACCGCGGCTCCGCATACAACGCATCAGGCGATTACGGCAAGGCGATCGCGGATTGTACTGAGGCCATCCGGATTGATCCGCAATGTGCCGCCGCCTACTGTAACCGCGGCTCCGCGTACAATAGGTCCGGCAATCACGACAAAGCGATTCTGGATTGCACGGAGGCGATTCGGATTGACGCTAAATGTGCCGAGGCGTATTTCTGGCGTGGGAAAGCACGGAGGATGAAGGGCGACGACACCAGGGCCGAGGAAGATTATGCCGAGGCGGTTAAGCTTGGTCTGGACCCCGACGTCGTCGATTACGATCCTTGGAAATGAAGAAAGAGAAGCTCCCCAGGGCCGACGTCGGAACGCAGCGAGCGACCACCGGCGGCTAGGCTTCGATGCGATCGGACGTTAAACGACTCGATGGATGGGCCGGCTGAAGTCCAACTGCACCCGCAACTCTGTGCCCGGAGGTCCACGGACTTCGAGATGAATGCCGGACCGTTGTCCACCCGAGAACGTGGCTCGCCTGATCATGCAGCACTGCGGAACAAGTCGCGGGCGTCGGGAATTGCCATCATCCCTGACGGCAATGGAGATCGAGTTGGTTCGATGACGAGCAGGTTCTTTGCGAGGCTCGGAATGGATTGGGTTGAGCGCCGGGCAAGGGTCGGCAGTGCAACTGCCGCCCCAACAACCGATCGCAGCCTTCGCGCCAGCAACGGAGTGCAACTGCCGCCCCAACAACCGAGGCAAGGGTCGGCAGTGCAACTGCCGCCCCAACAACCGAACCGAGTGTAACCGCCCAACCATGACGGCGCGCACCTGCCGAACCAACCGGAGGCGATTTTGAAGAATGATAGGCGGAAAGGTAGATCGCGCTCGCAAGTGAGATGGCCGAAGCCAGCTCGGGCGACCGTCGGCGGAAACGACGACTATTGACTCAAAAATGCTTTTGCGGACAATGCACGGCCAATCGTCCGGATGGAGGCGGCTTGCCAAGCGCCGGCAACCAGAAGGTGGTTGCCCATTGATACGGAGAAAATGCGATGGTCCCGACGAGGCTGAATCGATTCGTCGCCTGCGCGATGCTTGCGGCAGCAATGGTTGTGGCGTCAGGCTGCGGCGTGACGCAGTCCGAGTACGACGCCAAGGTGGCTGAGGCAAAGCACCAGGCCGATAAGGTGTCGCAACTCCAGAAAGATCTTGATGCCGTCAAGGGCGACATCGATAAGGCGAAACAGGCGAGGAAGAAGAATGCAGAAGCCCGGACCAAGTCGTTGGAACAGGAAAACGCCAGCTTAAAGGATCGGGTCAAGGTGTTGGAGCAGGAAAACGGTCGCTTGAAGACAAACGCCGAGAATGCAGCGGCGCAACATGAAAGGGATATCGCCGCCGCCAAGAGCGAGACCGCCAAGGCCGACCAGGCGAGGCTGGCCGCCGAAGCGAAGATCAAGACATTGGAACAAGAAAACGCCGAGCTGAAGAAGAAGCCCAAGCCGCTGGACTTCCTCAAGAAGAAGTAGTCCTTCTTCGGGCAACAGCGATTTGGCGATCGCGGGCGCTCTTCCATCCGTGGAGCGGCTCAGCCCGCAGCGCCGTTTTCATCCGCTTCCTGCTCGGCCTCTTCGAGGGCCTTGTCGGTGCTGGCGGGGTCGACTTGGCGACAGCTTTCGGTGAGGCGGGCGGCAATGTCGCCCAGCTCGCCGCGCCACTCGTCCTCGGTGGCGTCGGGCGGGCAAAGTTGCAGGAACTCGTTGACCAAGAGGATAAGCCGCAGCACATGGCGGAAGATGACGCCCTCCTGCTTCTGCAGGGCCTTGCTGGTCACGTACTTGTTAAAGTCACCGCCGAATTCGAGCAGCTCGCCTGCTGCCCAGACGGGATGGGTGCGAAGGTCGTGGACGCCGGCGAAATCGTAGTCGAAGAGGCGACGGAGCTTGTCGGCGAGCGTGAGCACCCAGACGCGTTCCTCGTCGTACGTGTGGCGCGGGCCGCGGTCCTCCTCATCGTTCGCGGTTTGCGAGAGTTCTTCCGGCGTGGCCAAGCCAAGCTGGAGCAGTTGCGGGTCGAGTCGCGTCGTTGCCAAGGGCCCCGGCGGCAACTCGTTCTGCCGTGGCACGCGGACGAAATGGCCGACGGATCGCGGCAGTTCCAGAACGCTTTCCATCGCCTGGATCCGCTCGTTGCGGTCGGCGATGCCTAGATGGTTGAGCAGGAAGACCGCGTAGAGCGGATTGATGCCTCGAAACATCGAGAGCTTGGCAAGATTCTCGGTCGGTCGGGCGAGGGCTGGTTTGTAGGCGGGTGGCTCCGGGGAGGTGGGCGGAGTAAGGTTTCGGCCGGCATCTTTCCCGCCAGGCATGGCTTCCCCAAAAAGGGACTGGTCCCCAGGCTGAGCAAAACCAAAGCTGAAATCCCGCCGAGTGGCCTCCTTGGCACGCTGTTCGGCAACAGCCGCCTGGATCGCAGCCAATTCGTCCTGCGTTGGCGGCGTCGGTTCGAGGGTGACGTAGCCGGCGCGCCAGAGGATCATGAGCATGCGGTCGAGCTCGCGCTGGCCGGCTTCGATGCGGCCGGGATCCATGAGTCGCTTGCTGACCAGGCGGCGGATCAGATCGACATCCGGCGAAGCGTCGAGCATGTGGGCCAACAGTCGCCAAGGCAGCGAGCCGCGGCTGTACAGGTTGCCGGGCGGGGCCGTGCAGAGCTTGTTGAACTGGGCCTCGTTCCAGTACTGCTCGCCCGACCGGCGCGTGGGCATTTTTTTCTTGAGCGCCTTCTTGGCCTTGAGCAGACCGGGATCCTTGGTGTCCTCGGGGATCTGGTCGTACTTCTCGCGCCAGCGGGCGATCTTCACGTCATCCTCGTGGGCGAGGACGAAGACGTGCCCTTCCTTGTCGAACTGTGGCCGGCCGGCGCGGCCGAAAATCTGATGGGCGGTGCTGGGGTCCAGCAGCTTCTTCTTTTCCGGCGGGCCTTTCATGATGCTCGGCACGACGACCGAGCGGGCGGGCAGGTTGATGCCGGCCGAGAGGGTCTCCGTGCACGTGGCCACGGAGAGTAGCTTTCGCTGGAAAAGCTCCTCGACGATGCGGCGATACTTGGGGAGCACGCCGGCGTGGTGGACGCCAACGCCGCGGATCAGAAGCTGTTTGAGCTTGGGCCCGGCGCCTTCGGACCATTGGTGCTTTTCCAACTCGGCAGCAAGCCGCTTCTGCTGGCCATCGCTTAGGACTCGTTTGCCCTTGAGTTGCTCGGCCACGCTCCAGCATTCCTCGCGGTTGAAGCAAAAGACGAGGGCGGGGGTCATGCGGGTTGCGTCTTCGCCCTGGGCCATCGACTCCAGGTGCTCGGTCAGAAGCATATCGCCGACCCAATGGAAGCGGAGCGGCACTTTGCGCTCGTCGCCTCGAACGAGTTCCAGCCGGCGTTTGTGGCTTTGCCGGAGCCAGTGCAGGAACTCGACGGCATTGCCGACGGTGGCGGAAAGCAGCAGGGTGCGGACATGCTCCGGCAGCAGCCCGAGCGTGAGTTCCCAAACGATGCCACGCTCCGGGTCGTTAAAGCTGTGGAACTCGTCCATGACGACGGCGCTCACGCGGCTGAAGTCGAACGCTGGCATCGTTTCAGGCGCGGACGCGGGCTCGCCACCGGTTTCCGAGCGTACGGCGTTGATCCGCTCGCTGTGGAGCAGGCGGTTGAGCAGAATTTCGGCCACAACGACCAGTACGCGGGCATCGGGATTTTCGCGACGGTTGCCGGTGACCAGGCCGACGTCGGTCGGATCGAATCCCCACCGGACGGCCGCAGACTGCATTTCGCGGAACTTCTGTTCGCAGAGTGCAATGAGCGGGGTGGTGTAGTAGGCGGTGGTGCCGTTATGGAGGGCTTCGAAGAGCGCGGCCTCGGCGATGAGCGTTTTGCCGGTGCCAGTAGGGGCGGCCACGAGCACGCCCTGCTCGGCCGAGAACCAGGCCAAAAGGGCCTCCTCCTGGACCTTGTAGGGCTCGTAAGGGAGTTGGTCCAGGTAGCGGCTGGCGAGCTCGTCGCGGGTCAGTGCCGGAGTATTAGGAGACATAGCGAAAGGCCTCGCACGTCGGAGGACGAGCGGAGGGCGAGTGTCGGTCTCCGGCTTTGTCCTCGCCTATTTTAGCGGAGGCGGCGGCGGTGTGTCCAGCCGATGGCCGGTTGTCGCAGGAGGACTGGTAAGTCGCCGCGAGGCTGTCATTCTGAGCGTAGCGAAGAATCTCCGAGATGTGGCTGTGCGTCGGTCGCGCCAACGAGACTTCGCTCCGCTCAGAATGATACGCTCCTCTCGTTGGTGGCGAAAATCGGACTTTGCAGTTTTCCTGCCGGTTGTCGGCCAGCCGTGTGGGACGGTAAGATTGAGGAGAGAAATACGCGTTCCGGCGGTTGTCAGCCGCCAGCAGTTGGACCGGAAGTCGTAGTGGGCTCTTTATGAAACTTCCACCTGAGGGCGCTCGCTGGTTGGTTTCGCTGCGGTGGCTGGCGTGTGCGGCGGTGCTAGCCGTCACGTGGCTCACGTCCACGGGGCTGGGCATTGTGGCCAACCCGTGGCCGATGTACCTGATCACGTCGGCAATGGTCGGCTACAATCTGCTTTTCTATCTGTGGCAACGCCGGACGTGGGCGGGCGAGGGGAACGTTGAGCGGAACATCTTCTGGCAGATCCTGCTCGATCTGATTTCGCTGACGCTGTTGCTCTACTATTCCGATCTGCCGCGAAATCCGTTCCTGTTCTATTTTGTCTTCCACATGATTATCGCGGGGATGTATCTGCGCGGTCGAACGCCGTATTTCTTCGCGGGTCTGTCGACCGCGATGGTTGGCGTCGCGATGTTGCTGCTGTACCTGGGATGGATTCCTTCGCATCCGTTGCGATTTCCGTCGGACATGGCGCCAAGGGCACTGCCGGACCGGCTAGAGTTGCTCGGAGTCTTCGTTGCGTTCTCTAGCGCTTTGTGGATGGCGACGTATTTCACGACGTCGATCCGTCGCTACGTCGATCGCGCCCATGCCTCGCTGCGGCAGAAAGAGAAGATGCTGGGGATCGGGCAGTTGGTGGCGGGGATCGCGCATCAAATTGCCAACCCATTGGACGGCGTGCAGAATTGCCTGCGACGGATCGGCGAGCAGGTTCGGGACGATCGCCACCTGACTGAATACGTGCAACTGATGGGCGAGGCGCTGGACCGGATCGAGCGGACCGCGACACGGGTACAAGCCTTTGCGAGGCCAGGCGGGATCACGCTGCAGAGCACGGACGTCAATCAAGCGGTAGAGGCAACGCTCGAAGTGCTAGGCGCCAGCCACGGCCCGAACATCCGCATCGAAAAGGAGCTGGGGGCTGTGGCCCCGGTGCAGGGCGACTCGTACACGCTGCAGGAAGTGTTGTTCAACCTCTGCACCAACGCGTTGAACGCGATGCCCCGGGGCGGCACGCTGACGCTGCGGACCTATGCGCTGGGGAGCAAGGACGAGGACCAACTCTTCTCCGTGGCGATCGATGTAAGCGACACGGGCGTAGGCATTCCACGAGTGAACCTGGAGCGAATTTTTGAGCCGTTCTTTACGACTCGCGCCGACAGCGGCGGCACGGGGCTGGGGCTCGGGCTGTGCCGGATGCTGATTTCCGAGATGGGCGGCCGGATCGAGGTCCGCAGTGCCTTGGGGCAAGGAACAACGTTCACCGTGGTGCTGAACAGGGCCGATGCCAGGAGAGGCGCCGCTGGGAATGCGGGATCGCGGTTGTAGGACCGAACTCGTTGGAAGTCCGTCCCGGGGCGGGCGATGCGACGCGGCGACTATTTCGCGCGGCGGGAGGAACGACGGCGGTTGATGCCGTGGTCGGGATCGGCGTTGTAGTCGATCAGTTCGAGGGTGCTGCGGCGAACGACGCGACCGTGGGAGTTCACTTCTTTGCAGTTGTGGCTAACGACGCCGCCTGGCACTTCGGGAAGCATCACGGCCAGGGTTGTCACGGTTCCTTTGCCGTTTTTGTGCACGGTGCGGACGTAACTGCCATTGCGGGTTTCGCCACGCACGCGGACGGGCATGTCGAGGGCGACGACCTCGACGCCGATCTCGGCGACCACGCTCTTGCCGTCGGAAGCGGTGGTGACGGAATCGCGTTTCAGGACATACGGAGGCACTTCGTCCGAGCAGTAGAGACGCGTGACGGTTTTCTCGTGCGCGTCGTCGCTTTCGAGTCGGTAGACCTTGCAGGGAATCTTGCGGTCTTCGACGACGAGTTGTCCGTCGGTCGGTTCGCTGATCTGAACATTGGACGAGGCCAACTCGCCGTGAAAGCCCTGCTTGATGACTTGGCGCTCGGCCTGGAAACGTTTCCCGGCAACTTCGACGCAAGCTTGAACAGCGAGCGTTACCCCGTCGCCATCGATATCCAGGAGCGTGGTTCGGGTGTCGGTCGTGCTGGTACTGACGACCTGCCCGCCGTCGCCGAGCGTCTCGGTAATCACCCGGACGACCTTCCAGGAGCCGGAATCGAACCTACCCCAGGCGTGAAGCCTAGGCGAGATGGCGGATTCGCCGGCCTCTCCTAGCAGAGGAGAAGCCAGGAATGCGGCCAGTGCCAGAACGCTGGGCAGGAGTCGTCGCATAGTGCAATCATAGCCGCTGCGGAATAGCTTGGAAACCGAGAAAAGGGGCAATTCCACCGCCCAGAGGGTGTGGAGCATCCCCGTCGATACGCGGCTAACCGTCAAACCCAGCCTATTTGCCCATGATCGTCAGCGCTCGCTCGGTGGCTCGAAGAAGGGCCTCGGGGCCGACGGGAGCGCCGGTGGCGTTGATCATCCACTGATCGGGACCGACGTTGCCGAACTTGGCCATCCGCTCGAACTCATCGCCGAAGTGGCCGTTCTTCTTCATCTGCTCCTCGATCTGGAAGCCGATCATGTGGCCAACCGGGTAATCGGGCAGATAGAGCGTCTCGCAGATCAGATGCGAGTAGACGGCCAGCAGCGTGACGTCGCGGCGATGGAAAACCGGGGCGTAGTAGCGGTTCCAGACTTGGCGGGCGGCATCGAGCGTCGCTTCTTTCAGCTCGGCCGGAGTGGCGTTCGGGTGGTCGTACATCCAGTGCCAAACGGCCATGTCGACCAGCGCGACGCCGGAGATTTCGGCCGTGGCCCAGAAGTCGTTGAGCGTTGTCCGGGCCCCCGCTTGCGCGTCACTGGCCGCAAGGCCGAGCATCTCGAAATCGTGGCCCTGAACGACCATCGCAAAGCCTTCGGTGAAGGCGGTGTTTGGAATGCCGGCCAGCAGAGTGTCGTCGACCTCGTTGGCCGAGAACGTCTGTTCGACGTTGTGCCCCATCTCGTGAAGGGCGACGTTGAAACTCTTGAAATCCATGCCTGCCGGCTCGATGTGCGTCCGCAGCCGCGCCTTTTGGCCGCGCATCTCGCCGCGAACCGCGTGGCCGGCGCCGCGAGCCGATTCGACCTCGATCATCTGGCCCAGATAGGCGGCGCGGTCGGGCCGGAAACCCAGCTTCACGAGAATGTTCGGAATATCGTCGCGATAGGAGGCCGCCGTCGGATATCGTTTGCGAACGGTCGCGTCGAGCTGGGCTTCGCTGCCCGCAGGACGCGGACGGAAACCGTCATACCAGATGTCGAACGGTTCGAGCGGGCGGCCCAGCCGCTGTTCGATCAGGCGTCCGACCGCCGCGAACTGCGGCGAGGCCAGCACCTGCTCAAGCATCCCTTTCACCCGGGCCTCGCTCATCTGGCGATCCTCCTCGAAGCGCCGAGCGATGAGGGTCGGAGCTGTTGGCGAATACGGATCGACCCGTTTGCACGCTCGGAATACGGACAGCAACATGGCGTAGCGAGTGTCCGGCTCGCGTGCGTTGGTGACCTTCAGTCCGCTGGGCGCGGGAGTACCAAAATCGTCGACCGTCGAAGGCTTTACTTCGTTGCTGATCGGATCCCAGTCGACCTGCGGGTTATTGATCGCGGCCTGCGGGATCGATTGGTCCACGATTCGTTCGAGCACCCGCTCGATCATTTTTTGCTTCGCAAGTCCGTCGGGGCCGGCGGCGTATTGGGCCTTGATTTCGTCGCGGAGGTTCCAGTGGGCGACCAGCCGGAGCTTTGGCGGGAAGGGCCGCTGGCCCGCGCTGTCGAGCAGATGGTGCATGCAGATGCGATACTGGCTGATGTAGATTTCCGCGGCGGTTTGGCTTTGCCCCATGCCCTGAATGATGTCGGCGGGGATCCGCTTGCCGAAATGCTCAGCCAAGCGTGCTTCGGCCCACTGGCGTCGCGACCACTTGTCGCCCTCGACCATCCGCTCCTGGAGCGTGGTCAGCGGGAAATTGAGCAGAACGACGAAGGCCAGCTTGTTCGCGAAGCAGTCGTCGGTCAGGTGGGCGCTGGCGTCGTAAGCAGCCGCCATCTCGTCCATCGGCAGCATCGGGCCAAGCTCCAAGTCGCCTTGGCGCCGCAGTTCATAGCGGATGTCTGCAAAATGGCCGCCGAGCTTTTCGAGCAGGCGGCGGAATCGAGTGAAGACCGCATCGAGCGTGGCCTGGTCGCCGGCGAAATTGGCGCGGACAAAGGCCTCGAACGTTGCGGCATCGCCATCTTCAGCTTTCCAAAACTGGCCGAGCTGCCGCAGCCCGCGCTGCAGCCGGGCGCGTGCCGGATCGCCGTATTTGGCCGTGAGCTCTTTTTCAAGCGTCGCGGCGGAGTCATGGAACCAGGCCGGCGGTGCGGTTTCCGCAGCCGCGGCTGACGACGGTGGGATGGCCATTGCGGCTAAGGTGGATAGCATAAGGATTGAGCCAAGCAAAATGCGTGATGTCATCATTGAACTGTTCATGGGCAAGCAAAGAATCCGCTTCTCGGAGACGCGATGCGATGCATCGAATAGCATAGCCATACTACCGCACGCTGACGACGGCGGCTAGGCCGCCTGCGCGCGGCGGCTCGGCGTGAAACGCTTCGCCGGGAGGTTTATGGTGCAGGCGTCCCGCCTGCAAGTGCAGCCGAAACGGCCACACCGCAAGGCGGAGCGACAGCAACTGGGCAGGGAGACGCCCAGCCGTCGCTAGACGATTTGGCCGAAGCGGACTAGCGAGTTGGATTGGTATTGGCCGGCGCCGTCGACGGCTGGGGTATAGACGGGTAGGCGGCAGCAGGCGGCGGCGTTGTGCCCGTGGGGGTCGTCGCGGCAGGGACCGGTGCGGCTTGCGGCGGCGCAGCTTGCGGTGGTGCGTAGGTTGGCTGGGCCGGCTGCGATGCCGGATAGCTCGCGGCAGGCGGCTGATTGGCTACCGGCGGTTGCGGATACGTTCGCACCGGCTGCTGATAAGTCGCCTGGGGTTGCGGTGTCGCCGGCGGTTGATACGTCGCCGGAGGCGGCGCGTATACCGGAGCAGGATACGCGTAGGCGGGCGGTGGGTAATAATAGGCCGGCGGGGCGTAGTAATACGGATAACCGTAGTATGGGTACGGATAGGCGTAGTACGGATACGGGCGGTAGCACGGGTAGGGCGCTGGGATGCCGATCCCGATGCCGATTCGTAGCCCGCCGTTTGCCTGCGCGATCGGCGATGGCAGGGCCCAAAGAGCCAGGAGTGCAGCAATGCAGAGCAGCCGTTTCGCAGTCATCGCACGGTCTCCGATCATCCAGTCATGACACGCCGATGCGTCTCGTCGCAAGAAACGCTTGAAGAGACGGATTTTACCATCGTCATGGAATCGACCAATGGCAGTTTCCCCTTGAATCATTGTCGGCCGCCGCCATGCTAGCACGTCGAATGGGCATCGCTTGCCCCCTGGTGTAGGATTCCATCGCGGGGCAATCGAGGGCCACTATTAAGTCCTGTATTGCCAAGGGGCCGTATCGCGGCCGGTCGACCAGCAAACTCGGCTCGAACAGCCGTCGTTGCGGTTGAACACGGTTCAACGGCAATATCGGCATCAGTAAAGAGGGAGTCGGTGATGAGACTATTGATCGTGTATTACAGCACGTACGGCAACGTCTACCGGATGGCTCAACTTGTCGCCGAGGGGGCCGGGGAAGTGGAAGGAGTCGAGCCGGTGATCCGCACGGTGCCGGAGCTGATTCCGGCATCGGTTGTCGAGTCCCGGGCGGATATGAAGGCCGGCCGCGAGACGCAGAAAAGCGTGCCGCTGGTCACGAAGGACGACTTCCGCGAGGCTGGGGCAATCGCCTTCGGCACTCCGACACGGTTCGGCAACGTGTCGGCCCAGCTCAAGAACGAGATCGACCAGCTTACCGCGCTTTGGCTCAAAGGTGAGTTGGAGGGAAAGCCGGCGGGCGTATTCACCTCAACCGGCAGTTTGCACGGCGGTCAGGAGACGACGATTCTGACGCTGATGGCTCCGCTTCTTCATCTCGGCTTCATTCTGCTTGGCGTTCCGTACTCCACCCAGGAACTGTTCACCACGCAGGGCGGCGGTTCGCCTTACGGTCCCGGCCACGTCGCGGGGACGGACAACCAACGCGCGATCGATCCGCAAGAGGCCGCGATCTGTCGCGCGCTGGGGCGGCGGCTCGCCCAGGTGGGACTGAAGCTGCGGAACGAGTAGCGGAGAACCGGACGCTACGCCTTGCCGTTCTCGAGCTTTCCGAACACCATGCGGCCGGCGCTGGTTTGGAGGACGCTGGTGACGGCCACCGAGATCGTTTGGTTGACGCGATCGCGGCCGCCCTCGATGACGACCATCGTGCCGTCTTCAAGATAGCCGACGCCTTGGCCGGGTTCCTCGCCGGTCTTGACGACGCGAACGTCGATCCGCTCACCGGGCAGAAACACCGGCTTGAGCGCGTTGGCCACGTCGTTGAGGTTGACGACCGAGACGCCTTGCAGCCGGGCGACCTTGTTCAGGTTGTAATCGTTGGTGACCAACTTTCCTTGCAGGTGCTTGGTGAGCGCGACCAGCTTCTGATCGACGGCCAGCCCGGCCATCTCGGGCAGGTCGCGATCGTAGATGACCATCTCGATGTCCGGGTTGTTGCGAAGTCGGTTCAGGATGTCCAGGCCGCGACGGCCGCGACCACGGCGAAGTCGGTCGGCACTGTCGGCTATCGCCTGAAGCTCGCCGATAACGAACTTCGGCATGATGAGCTGGCCGTCGAACAGGTGCGTCTCGACGACGTCGGCAATGCGGCCGTCGATGACGACGCTAGTGTCCAGGACACAAGGCTTCAGGCCCTTGACTTCCTTCGCGAATTCAACGTACGGGATGATAAAACGAAAGTCGTTCCGGGTCTGCATTAGCAAACTGATGCAGATGTAGCAGACCACCGTGCCAAGGACGAGTTGCAGGGTGTTGAGCAGTTGCAGTTGGTCGCCGACGAGCGGGGTGAGGGCCAGACGTAAGACGTAGGCGAGAAAGAGGCCGACCAGCAGGCCAAAGTAGACGGCCGTGATGGCATCAAGCCGTTTGCGACGCATGCTCATGTCGCCGACGATGACGCCGACGGCCAAGAGCATGAGGCCAATGAAGATGCCCCAGGCGAGCCAGGGCGAATAGTAGGGCGAGGTCTGCGGGACCAGCGCGTTGGGGTCCCTGATGACCCAGACGCCGACGCCAGCCGCCACCAACAGAAAAATGCAGCGTAGAATGATTAGGCCCATGATAACCTCCGAAATAATGTGATGAATATCGTGATGAGGCCCCAATTGTAGGCTCTTCGGCGGGAAGTAGGAAGCACCCCCCTTTCTCAATTACACAAGCGCAGCAACAATAAAGCGACATGACCAACAACGCATCTGCTCTGGAAATGTTGGAGGCCGCCGCGAAGACGGGCAAGCTGTCGGCGGCAGCCGCGGCGAATATCCGCACCTGGCTCACGCAGCCGTATCTTCGCGAGTACGCCGGAGAAGTGGCCGCGCACTTGGCGGGCGAAAAGTGGGCGGAACTCGAGGAGGCGTTCTGGACGACCGTGCCGTTCGGCACCGGCGGACGCCGCGGGCGGATGTATCCGATCGGTTGTAACGCCATTAACGATCGTACCATTGGGGAAACGGCGCAGGGCTTAGCCGACTACGTCAAGGAGCAAGCGGCGGCCGACTCGAAGCGCAAGGCGAGCGAGCCGCTGCGATGCGCGGTTGCCTATGATACGCGGCACCGGTCGCGGGAGTTCGCCGAGTTGTGCAGCGAGATCATGGCGGCGGCCGGCTTTACGGTCTATTTCCTCAACGGCTACCGGAGCACGCCGGAGCTTTCGTTCGCGGTTCGCCATAACCAATGCGACTGCGGCATTATGATTACGGCGAGCCACAACCCGCCCCGCGACAACGCGGCCAAGGTGTACGGCCCGAGCGGTGGGCAATTCATTCCGCCGCACGATTCGGCCTCGATCCGGCGGATGGAGCAGGTGACCTTCATACGCCGGGCGCCGTTCGCCGGGTGCCTGGCCGACGGGCGTGTGCTTTATTGCGAAGAGGAAGTGGACGCGGCATTTATCAAAGCGGTGCTGGCGCAAAGCCTGCCGGGTCCGCGAGAACTGCGGATTCTCTATTCGCCGCTGCACGGCGTCGGGGCGTCGGCCGTTTACCCGGTGCTCAACGAGGCCGGCTTCCGCGAGGTCGAAATCTTCGGTCCGCACGCCACGCCGAACGGCGACTTTCCGAACGTTCCGAAGCATGTGGCCAACCCCGAAAATCCGGCGGTGTTCGACTCGATAATCGAACGCGCGAAGCAGACCGGCGCGGAGTTGATCCTCGCCACCGACCCCGACAGCGACCGCCTGGGCTGCGCCCAGCGGCGGACGCTTGATGGTGATGCGGCGTGGCGCACGCTGACCGGCAACCAGCTTGGGGCGCTGCTGACCGACTATCTGCTGGCCGCGCGGCGAGCGGCGGGAACGCTGACGCCAAAGCACTACGTCGTGAAGACGCTGGTTACGACAGAACTGATTCGTCGGATTGCGGATCGGTACGGCGTTGAGACGGCGGGCAACTTGCACGTCGGGTTCAAGTGGATCGGGGCGGAGATCGACGCTCGCGGGCCGGAGTGGTTCGTCTTTGGCGCAGAGGAATCGTACGGGTTCCTGGCTGGCAGCCACGTTCGCGACAAGGATGCGGCGGTCGCCTCGCTGCTGACGGCCGAGCTGGCCGCGCGGTTGAAGTCGGAGGGCAAGACGCTTTCTCAGCGGCTCGACGAGCTCTTCTTGCAGTATGGATGCTTCACCGAGGGGCAAATCAACATTCAGATGCCGGGCGAAAAGGGGATGGAGGCGATGCGGGCGCTAATGGACCGCATGCGGAAAGACCCGCCCTCGCAGCTTGGCGGGCTTCGCGTCGTACGGGTGCGCGACTACGCAAGCGGCCGGCAGGAGACGCTCCCGGCGGCGGCCGGAGGAGTGCCGGCGTCGGCGACGCCCGGCAGCGTGCAAGCACCAACGCCACCCAGCGCCGGGCCTGCGGCCGAATGGCTGAGCGAGCCGCTGGATGCGCCGAAGGGCGACATGGTGATCTTGGACCTGGAATCACCAGGCAACTACTTGGCGATCCGACCGTCGGGCACCGAACCGAAGGTCAAAATCTACCTGTTTGCCTATGATCCGCCAGATGCGGCGGTCGATCTTGAGGCCACCAAGGACGCCCAGGCCGAACGACTGCGGGCCATCGGGGATGACATGCGGGCGTTCTCGGGGGCGTAGCGGCCGAGAGTATCGCTATCTTCAAAGAAGAGCTTCGACCGATTGATGTTGCGCCGTTCAGATGCCGCTGGCCAACGCTTTTTTGAGCGGGCAGTCTTCGGCAATCGAATCGCCGGAGCGGTAGCGGGACAGCAATTCGATTGACCGCCGAGCAAGCATGCGGCGAACTTCCCGACGCTTTCCCTTGACGCGCGGAATGGACATCGAGTCGTAGGCGGTGGTGCGGTGACGCAGCCACGCAATCACCGCGGCTTCTGCTCGGCGTTCCACAGGAATCCGCTTGGTGCGGGCGACCGTGCCGCTGCCAACCGGCGTGGCATGTTCGGTCACTTCACGCGCAAGGTGTCCGGCGACATCGCGATGCCGCGGGTGGAAGGCGAGAAAAGCCAGCACGGCACCATGGAAGTCCTCGACGTATCGCGATTGCGTTTTCTCTCGCCGCTCCTGGTCGGCCTGCTTTCGTTTGGCGTAGCTTTCGGTAGATCGCTCGGCTTCCAGTTCGTCGCGAATGGCGGCGATGGTCGTGTTGGGCGCCCAAACGCCGCGAGAGAATATCTTTCGCCCTCGCTTTTCTTGGACGACCCAATGCTCGCCGGCGGCCTTCACCCTGCGTGTCAGGGCAGCGTCGCCGGGCGGGAGGAGCGTCCAACCGTGCGGAGCCTGCAACAATTCGCCGTCGGCGGATCGGACAGTGGTTGGCGTGGGGCCGGGGGCAAAGACGTTATTGGTCATGGGATCGGCGTCGAGCGGAAGGTGCGCGGGTCCACGGGCAGGCACGGCTACGAACGACTTGGGCTGGTTGACGCTCGGGCGAGGGACCCTATAATTTGACGTTCTGAACCGCGGCCCGGGTCGCGGAACGCATTGAAACTACCATCGGGCGAGTTTTCCGCCAAGACCGCAAGGAGACTGGAATGGACAACGTGAAGGAGCTTTCCGACCAGGATTTCGAGGCCGAGGTTTTGCAGTCGGCAGAGCCTGTTCTCGTGGATTTCTGGGCGCCGTGGTGTGGTCCGTGCCGGATGATCGCTCCCGTGGTCGAGGAGTTGGCCCACGAAAACCAGGGCGAACTGAAGGTCGCGAAGATCAATATCGACGACAGCCCAAATACCGCAGCCGCTTACGGCGTGAGCAGCATCCCCACCGTGATGATCTTCAAAGGGGGCGAGGTAGCCGATCGCTTTGTGGGCGTGCAGCCGAAGAAACGCCTGCAGGACGCAATCGACCAGGCGAAGGCATAGTTCATACGTCCGCGCTGGAAACGCTGCTGACGAAAACCTGCTGCGTTCCCTGATCTTTCGATTGGCAGGACTTGCTTGTCTGGGCAAATCTTGTCGATTATCGTTAATTTTCCGCCCCACAGCAGCCGATCCCACATCGTGTGGGGGGATGCGCTGTGCTGTTCCACAGCCAGATAGGTCTGCGATGCGCGCTGGCCGGCTGCCTATCCGTGGCGGCCCTGGCCGGCTGCCAATTTCACCGCACCGGGCACGGCTTTGTGCTCCGCAGCCAATGGTCGCTTGAGTGCGATCCCGTGCCTCGGCTCTCCGTCGGCGCGGCTAAGAACGCCGACGCCCGCGTTGCTGACAAAGCGGCTGGCCAAGCGGGCGAAAAGAAAGTCGCAGCCAAGCCCGAGGTGCTGCCGTGGCGCAGCCGGCTGAAAGCCCGAATCACGGGCAAGCTCTTTGGCCGGAATGCGTCGGCCGTTGGTGCTGCGCAGAGCCGAGCCATCTCCCCACCCGATTCTGAGTGGGTAACCGCGCGGTCGTCGCTGCCGCCACCTCCCAAGGAACCGGACGACGGGGCACAGTCGCCTGCGGTGCGCCGTTGCGCAGGGCATGAGCCGCTAAGCGGAGTGCCCATCGCGCCGGAGCGCAGCTCGGCTGGGAAGTAGTTGCCTTCCTGAAGAGACGCGCGGGCAGGGGTGCAGCCGCAAACCAAACACGAGCCGCGATGGAGCAGCCAACAGGCCGCAAAGTCACCCTAATTTCTCATGCGTAAAAATAGGGGGAGTGTACCGGTGGTATCGGAGGTCATCAAGGTGCCGTTTGTGCCGGGCCGATCAAACAGCAGTGCTCACACCCGTCTGGGGCCGGACGAGTCCGCGCGACTGAGACCAGTCGAGCGGTGGCTGCGAGCTGCTGTAACAGGGGCTGTGGCTTTTTGCCCGACACCCGCGACTCAATCATGATGAACGACCGACCCAGCACCGTCCGGCGATTGGCGATCGAGATGCCAGTGGCAGCTCGGGTTTCCGCCCTGGCCGTCGGATGCCTTTTGCTCTGCTATTGCTTCTCCGTGGCGTCCGCATCGGAACTGCGGGAAACGCCCATCGTCAAAGCGGTTCAAAAGGCCCGCAGCGCGGTGGTGAACATCCGCGGCGAAAAAACGATCGGAGCGGCAGCGGGTCAAACGCCAACGCCGGACGCCGGCCGTCGCGTGAACGGCATGGGGACCGGGGTGATCATCGACTCGCGCGGCTATATCATCACGAACCATCACGTCGTCGATGGCGTCCGCGAGATCATGGTCACGCTCGCCGACGGCAGGCGACACATTGCCAAGGTGGTCGCTCGGGATTTGGATACGGATCTGGCCATCATCAAGATTGACGCCAAGACGTCGTTGCCGGCGATCGCCATCGGCACCTCGTCCGACCTCATGACCGGCGAGACGGTAATCGCGGTCGGCAATGCATACGGCTACGAGCACACGGTTACTCGCGGCATCGTCAGCGCCCTGCACCGGGCGGTGCAAGTGAGCGACGCCCAGTTCTACGACGATCTGATTCAGACCGACGCCAGCATCAACCCCGGCAACTCCGGCGGGCCGCTGCTGAACATCGACGGCGAGATGATCGGGATCAACGTGGCCGTTCGGGCCGGCGCCCAGGGCATCGGGTTCGCCATTCCCGTCGACAGAGCGATGGCGGTGACCGTTGGGTTGCTGGCGTCCTGCAATGCGAACAAGGCGCGGATCGGTGTCGCGTCAGCGACCGACGTCTCGCCGACGACGCAGGGTATGGTCGTTGGCGCGGTCGAGAGCCAAAGTCCGGCGTCGCAGGCGGGCCTTGTTGCCGGCGATGTGGTCGTCGCCGTCGACAATGCCGAGATTCACCGGCCGTTGGACTTTCAGCGGGCGATGATCGACCGCAAGCCCGGCGATATGGTTCGGCTCAGCATTCAACGGTCGGGCAATCCGCTTAACCTAAGCCTGACGCTTGGCAAGGGCGCTGAGAAGATTGCCGCGTCCGAGCAGCCAGCTTGGGAATCTCTCGGCGTCGAATTGAAGGCCATTCCCACAGATGAGTTCCGTAAAACGCATCAGACGCGCTATCGCGGCGGACTCACCGTCACGGCCGTTCGGCCGAACAGTCCGGCGGCTAGCCAAGGGATCGCGCCGGGCGATGTCCTGGTTGGGATGCACCTTTGGGAGACGGTGACATTGGACAACGTCGCCTACATTCTGAAGCGGCCGGATTTTACCAGTATGGGCCCGGTGAAGTTCTTCATCCTCCGCGGCGACGAAACGCTCTATGGCTTCTTCCCGGCCCCGCCGACCGAGACGGCGCAGCGGTAGGCGGTCGGCCAGATGTTGTGCACGCGCGTCTGCCCCGTCAATCACGGGATTGTGACTGCTTGGCCCAAGCGGTAGAATACGTTTGTGGTGTCCAGGTAGCTCGATTTGGAGAGCGACTCCGTGACGCGGCGAGATAAGCTCCTCCAGAAGATGCGCAACTCGCCGACCAGCGTCCGGTTCGCCGACGTTGTCTCCCTGTTGCAACAGGACGGCTTCGTGTTGTTTAATCGACGGGGCAGCCATTGTACGTTTCATCGAGCGGATGGGCGGCTGTTGACGATTGTTCGTCCGCACGGCACCCGCAATACGTGTCACCCGGCGGACGTCCGCAGGCTGTTGGAGGCTCTGGAGCGATGACCACGACTCACGAGTATCGCGGCTACGTCTTTACGATCAACTACCAGGCGAAGGAGCCTGCCTACGTCGTCGATTTCCCGGATATCACCGACATCATCACCAGTGGCGACACGCTCGCCGAGGCCTTCGCGCACGCCTGTGAAGCGCTCGATCTGCATCTGGAGAGTCTCCAAAAGCTCGGCATTCCCTGGCCGGAAGCGTCGCATCGGCTGGTTATGCAGTAGCCCTCGCGCGAGTCCGGCCGTCCCCTGAAATGCTGACAGAGAACGATGAGGCTATTCAGCATGCTCACTGCTGTCTTCATGATGAGCTGGTTCGCTGTCGGCGTGTCGCACTCCTTGAAAGTGGCTTGGGAATTGGCCTTCGTCTTTGGCGCCATCTCACTGCTTTTCATAATTGGGAATCCTGTTGCCGGTGTCATCGCGAAAAGGCGAGGCAAAAGCTATTCCTGCGCGCCGTTCCTTGGCGGAATCTTCGGATCGCTTTGTCTCTGCGTCTGCCCGATTCATGGGGCATATTACTTTGCCTGGATTCCGCTCATACTCGACATCACGTTTCCGTCGTTTCTATACGCCGTCTTTGTGTTGGGGGCGTTTCGGAGCAAGTAGGGCCACGTCGCCCAAGTGTGCTCATCAAAGAAGAGGCTGCTGGGAAGCTGACCACGCATGGAACGCGAACTGATCCGCTGGCTCCGCGACCATCTGCCGCCGCATCGGTCGCTGCGGCTGGGCTTGGGTGACGATGCGGCCGTGCTGAACATGGCGGGCGTCGACGAGTGCGTCATCACCGTCGACATGCTCACCGATCATGTGGACTTCGAGTTGGCCGAGGTCGATCCGCGACGCGTGGGACGCAAGTGTTTGGCGGCCAACCTGAGCGACCTGGCGGCGATGGCGGCTCGGCCGATGGCTGGGGTGGTGGCGCTGTGCTTGCCGCGACAAGGAGGTTTGGAGCTGGCCAAGGGGCTGTTCGAAGGGATGATCCCGCTGGCGGAGCAGTATGAGTTGGCCATTGCTGGCGGCGACACAAACAGTTGGGACGGACCGCTGGCCGTGAGCATTACGCTCTTGGGCGGCGTGACCGAGCGCGGCCCCTTGCGTCGCGGCGGCGCCCAGCCAGGCGATCGAATCGTTGTGACCGGGTCGCTCGGCGGCAGCATCCTCGGCCGTCATCTGGATTTTGAGCCGCGCGTGCGCGAAGCCATCGCCTTGCACGCCCGGTACGAGCTGCACGCCGGCATGGACATTAGCGACGGACTGTCGCTCGATCTTGCGCGAATGCTGGAGGAAAGCCGCTGCGGCGCGGTGATTCGCGCGGACGCTGTGCCGGTGAGCGACGACGCCCGGCGGCTGAGCCAACATCCGGCGGACGGCGTGACGCCTCTGAACCACGCGTTAAGCGATGGCGAGGACTTTGAGTTGCTTCTGGCGGTCCCCCCAGTCGCAGCGCAGCAGATGCTTGCCGAACAGTCCGTGGATGTGCCGCTGACCGACATCGGCGAGTTTGTTTCAGACGCTGGGCTGTGGATTGCCGAGGCCGATGGTGTGCGGCGGCCGCTGGAACCGCGAGGATGGGAGCACAGGCTTGACAATCGCTGAAACGACGGCATTCCTTGTGGGGCAAAGTGACAACCTACCCCGCGGATGAGAACCCGCGCAAAAACGTTTGACCCAACTGAAAGCACGATGACGAGTTTTGTCTACAACGCCAGCGATGAGTCGGCCACCGGCGCCCTGGGCGCGGCGCTGGCCGATGTTTTGCCGGACGGCACGACTGTCGCGCTGCTGGGCACGCTCGGCGCGGGCAAGACAAGACTCGTGCAGGCGATTGCCGACGCGGCCGGCGTTGAACAGGGAAGTGTGCTTAGCCCGACGTTCGTCCTGGTGCAGGAATATCATGGCCGGCGAACGATCTACCACATCGACGCCTATCGCCTTAAGGACGTCGACGAGTTCGATTCGCTGGGCGTCGAAGAGTACTTCGAGAGCGACGCCTTGGTCCTGATCGAATGGGCCGATCGCGTGGAGGTTTCTCTGCCTCCGGAGCGTCTCGAAATCCACATCGAGGTGACCGGCCCGGAGTCGCGACGGTTCGAAGTTGTGCCGCGTGGCGATCGGCTCGCGGCCGCGGTCGAGCAGTTGCGAGCGCGACTTGGCCGTTAGCGCGAAGGCGGTTGGATGTCAGCGAGTGCCGTCGTCGTGCTCGTCGCGCCGATCGGCCGCAGCCAGTGCGGCGAGAAGACCCACGGCAGCGGCGGCGCTCACAACAATGATGGCGAGCACAATCAGGCTGGCCACCGGCGGGACATTAAGCCAACGCAGCGTGCCGAACAGCAGCCCAACCGCGATTGGCAGCGTCAGCAACGCACGCAGACTGAACTGCAGAGGCGTCCGCGACGGCTGCTGGGCATTGTTCATCGCTAAGGTCGAAAATCGGCGTCGCTGTTGGTCGTCGGCTGAATGAAAGGTTTACTTGCTGCAGCAAGTCGCCGCGTGCGATCATGATGGTAGCAACTTTGGACCATCCCGCCAACGGGATCCGTGGCGTCCTAACCGTCACGCCACCTCGGCTTCTTCCCGGAACTGGTCCCAAAGCCGCTGAAATCGGCTTTCATAGACCATGTCGTACAGGTCCTCGCGGTCCGGATACGAGTCGAGACAGAACTCTCGCACTTTGTTCTTCTCGATTTCGATGTCGATCTCCGGAAGATCACTGCTGAGGATCAGCACGCAGACCCGGTCGGCCATCCGTTGCAGCTCCCGCATCATCTCTCTGGGATCGCTCATCGCCGTGCCCTCCGTTGTATGTCCGTGGCTCCGCGATAATTGTTTCCATGAGCGGTCGCCGGGCAATGGCGGACTTGAAAAGTCGCCGAGAAACACCCACGGTACGTCGTCTCTCAACAGGCAGCCGAGGGCACAAACGGCAGCGACTCTTCTTGCCCGTGTGGCGACCGCGTGCGATAATCACGCGAGTCGGCGTTGCCAAGGCTCGATGGGGAGCAGCACTCGGACGCAGATGGTCACGTGTGAAGAAGATATGGACATCTCTTGGGACAGAGTTCGAAGTATTTTCGGCTTCCCTCAACCGCCGCGCACCGTTTGGGAAAAGCCGTTCGACTACTGCCGCGGAGAACTGGATCGCCTTGTCGCGACACCCTGGACCGAAATCAACTTCTCAGAACTGGGCGTTTACTACAGCGACTTGGGCTATGTCGACCTGCAGCCCGAAGTGTTCAGCTACCTATTCCCTGTCTGCTTAATGCACTGGCACGAAAGTCTGCTGCACAACACAAGCTGCGGCGTTGGCGACGAGTTTCACCATGGTGTGCTGCGTGGCGGCGTGTTAGACAGGATGGTAACCCCTGCGCAGCGCTTGGCGATATTTGAGTTCTTTCGCGATAGTTTTGTGACGCGGCTTGATATGGAGCGAGGCTTGGTTTGTCAGGGGAGCAAAACACCGGCTTACGGTTGGATGCGACGCTTCAACTCTCTTGGCATGGTCATGCCGAGAATCGACATGCTGTGGAACGCTTGGTGGTCAGTCGACACGCCCGGCCGCGCGGTCGCCGTGATCCAGTATTGCTCCGGCCTAATGTATTACGAGGGCGAAAACCCGCTCTTTGATGCCTGGACTTCAGAACATGGCGGGGGCGGCCCATACCTTTGGGAAAACGACAGCATGATCTGCGAGGCCGGCTGGCTGGAAGAAAACACCCGGTTTCTTGGAACGACACTGAACGCGGGCTCTCTGGCCGAAACGATAAGTAACGCCGCGGAGACTTTGCGGGGCGAACCGGAATACCCGATGGCCTCACGCCTGCTGAGGGACTTGCCGTCTCGCACGGAACTGGTCGAAGAACGCGCACGAGAACTGCCACGCCTGCTGAGTCGACCTAGTTCGCTGGGATGGAGCATGTAAGGGCCGTTTGCTGAACGTATCGGCAGGCAAGTAGCGGTTTCAGATTGAATCCCATATTGTGAACGTATGAACCTTAGCCAAATCCTTCCCAACTTGATCGTCGGCTCGTGCCCCATCGCTCCCGAGGACATCGACCGGTTGAAACGGGACGGCGTCACCGCGGTGCTAAACGTCCAGACCGACGACGACATGGCCTACTGGGGGCTCGACTGGCCCGGCCTTGAACGCCACTACCGGGAAGTTGGCATCGACGTTCGCCGCGTCCCGGTGCAAGATTTCGACCGCCAAGACCTCCGAGAGCGGCTGCCCGAGTGCGTCGAAGCCCTTCGTGAACTGCTCGCCGCCGGCCACAAAGTCTACGTCCACTGCAATATGGCCGTGAACCGTTCGCCCACCGTCGTCATCGCCTACTTGCATTGGGTCCTGGGCTGGAGCCTGACCAAAGCGGCGGACTATGTCATGCGGCTTCGCCCCTCCGATCCGTACTTGGATGCGATCCAACTGGCCAGCCGCGACCGATTGCGGCGGCCGTCATCCGATCGCACGCCGTGACCCTGCTCGGACATCCAGCCGGCAGCTACACGGGGTCTGTTCGGTTCCTTGCAGTGCACGGATCACGAACCCGCAGTCACCAATCCGTAGCCGGCGTTTTTCCAGGCGTTGACGCCTCCTTCGAGAACGCTCACGTTCGTGAATCCCTCGCGAGTGTATTTCTTGGCCTGCTTGGTGGCCGCTTCATCGTGAGGGCACGCGCAGTAGAAAATCACGCTCTCGTCCTTAGGGATCGAGTTCCTTCGCTTTCGAAACTCATTTAACGAGATCGCTCCCTCCAAGTCGTTTTCCCGGAACTCGTCTTCCTTCTCATAGCCGCAAACCAGCACGGCTGCCGGATCGCTTTTAAGCAACTCGTGTGCATCGTGGACGCTAATTGTTGTGACGTTCATCATCGGCTCCTTGTTCTAACGACAAGGAATTATAGGGATCGCCGGGGAGAGAAGTCCGCGGCCCAACGAGGAGCGAAATGCCCGCCCAGTAGAGGAGTGATTCAAATGGCATTGTGCGAGTCCGGTTTATGAAACCGGTTCTTCCGCAAGCGATAGCGAGCCGATCGCCACCTACTCAGCGGCAAAGCGATAGCCCACTCCCGGCTCGGTAAGAATGTACCGTGGCCGAGCGGGATCGTCTTCCAGTTTCCGGCGGAGACTTGCCACGAATACGCGAAGGTAGTGGGTTTCCTGCGAGTCCTCGGGCCCCCACACCTCCCGAAGCAGGAAGCGGTGCGTCAGGACTTTTCCGCTGTGCTTGAGCATCGTCGCCAACAGCTTGTATTCCAGCGGCGTCAAGTGAATTTGCGTGTCCCGCTTGAAAACGAGTCGAGCCGGCAGGTCGAAACGCAAATCGCCGACGCGCACGGTCGGCGACTCGGCAGCAAGATGCTGGGCGTGACGCAGCGCCGTTCGCATCCGAGCCAGAAGCTCCCCGGTGGCGAACGGTTTCGTCACGTAGTCATCGGCCCCTGCATCCAGGGCCGTGATCTTCTGCTGTTCCTGGTCGCGCGCCGTCAGCACGATGATCGGGGCCGTCAGCCATTCCCTCAGCCGAGACAGCACCTCTTGGCCGTCGATGTCGGGCAGCCCCAAGTCGAGCAGCACGAGATCGGGCGGATAACTGGCGGCCACGCGCAGCGCCTCCTCGCCCGACGCAGCTTCGTTTAGCCGGTACCCTTCGCTGGTCAACGAAGCGCGAAGGAATCGCCGGATCGGCTGCTCGTCCTCAACGATCAAGATCAGAGGGCTGCCTTGCTGCATCTGAGACTGCGTCCTTCGTTGGCGACAGCTATTCTATCACAATCTGCGGAGCGTCCTTGCCCAGCGGCAAGCGAAGAACGAACTCGGCGCCGCCACCGGGACGGTTTGCCGCCGCAATCGTTCCGCCGTGGACCTGAGCGATTGCCCGACAAATGGCCAATCCCAAGCCGCTTCCTCGGGTGCTATCGGCCGGTGAAGCCCGGTAAAACTTCTCGAAGATCCGTTCCTCGGAGCCGGGCGGCACGCCGGGGCCATTATCGCAAACGCTTAGCCGCAGCCATTTGCCGTCGACGGCCGCAGAAATTGTAATCGCTGTTTGCGGAGGCGTGTACCGAGCCGCGTTGTCCAACAGATTGACGAGCACTTGCTCCAACAGAAGGCCGTCCACGGAAACCAGAGGCAGATCGACTGGCAATCGAACGTCGACCGCCCGTCCCTGCAACTCTCGGCTAGTGCGACGAAGCGCGGAACCGACAATCTCCTCCATAACGTGCCATTGCGTGTTGGGCTTCACCGCCCCCGCATCCAGCTTCGACATCTGCAGGATGTTTTCCAACAGGCGATTGAGTCGGGCGGCCTCGTCGGCCACGGTCTCCAACAGTTGACGCCGAGTCTCGTTGTCCAGCGAGGTGGCTTCCAGCAAACTGCTGCTGGCGCCGGCAATCGCCGCCAGCGGCGTCTTAAGATCGTGGGACACGCCGCTCAGCAGCGTGCTGCGCACCTGCTCCGCTTCCGCCTGAATGCGGGCCTCGGCTGCGGCAATCGCCATTTGATCCCGTTCCAACGCCAATGCAAGTTGATTGGCGCACGCTTCGAGCAACCGCCGTTGCTCCGGGTCGAGGAGCCTCTCGGCCTCCGACACGCGCACGGCGATGGCGCCAAGCACGGCCTGAGAAGCCGCCAACGGCACGAAAAGTCCCGCTGCGTTCGGAAGCGTGTTCGTCGCCGCTCCGGCAATTTGGTCGTGGTCGATGGCCCACTGCGCTGCCGAGGCACTAACCGGGTGTCGGGCGATGGTTGTTTCATAGCCGAATGCCAGCTGCGGAGGTCCCGAGGGCTGACGCAGGTAGACGGCCACCTCGCCGCCGAACATCTCGGCCACTCGTTTTGCCGCCGCCGAAACCAAAAACACTCCGCCATACAACGAACTCAACTGCTTGCCCAGTTGGTACAGCGTCGAGGTGCGACGTTCTCTAAGCCGAGTGCTCTCGACTTGGCTTTTCAGGCGCGAAGTCAAGGTGCTAATAATCAGGCTGATCACCAACATGACGGCGAACGTCACTAGGTATTGCACATCCGAGACGGCAAGAGTCAAAAACGGCGACACAAAAAAGAAATCAAAAGCTAAGACGGCCAGCACGCTCGCAAAGATCGCCGGGCCGCGGCCAAATTGAACCGCCACGAAAGCGACCGCAGCCAGAAACACCATGACTGTGTTCACTTCCGAATCCGCCAAATGCAACGTCTTGAGCGCCATGGCCGCCAAACCGCCAGTGGCAATCGCGCAGGCCGAGCCAACGTAGGCTCGCCAGGCCGCCGGAGCATGCGCAACGCTTGAGGCAGCGATGTCCTCAGCGTCTCTCTCACCGTGAATGACATACACGTCAATGTCGCCGCTCTGCTCCAAGATGTCATCCACGACGGTCCCGAACAGAAAGCGCTTCCAGCGTGGTTGATGCGTCTTCCCAATGAGAATCTTCGTGACGTTGCGGCTGCGAGCGTAGTCCAAGATGGCGCCCGGAATGTCTTGGCCGGAGATCGTGTCCGTTTCAGCGCCAAGCCGCTCGGCGAGTCGAAAATGCTGGGCGATTCGGCTCTTCGTTGGACTGCCGTCGGTGGCTCCGGTCGCATCCACGGCAACCGCCATCCAAGGAGCGTCGAGGGCCACGGCCATGCGTTTGGCCGTGCGGATGACACGTGCGGTCGTCGGACTTGGCCCGACGCAGACCAGCAGTCGCTCGGCGGTCGCCCAAGGCTGCGACACGGCCTGGAGGCGACGGGCCAATTCGACGTCGGTGTGGATGCGACGAGCCGCCTGCCGCAGCGACATTTCGCGAAGGGCGGTTAAGTTGCCCTTCGAGAAGAAGTTCTGCATCGCCCGCTGGGCGTGGCTGGGAACATAGACTTTTCCCGCCTGCAAACGAGCGAGCAGATCCTCGGGCGAAATGTCAACCAGTTCCAGTTCGTCGGCGGCATCGAAAATGTGGTCCGGAACCGTCTCTCGTACCGTAACGCCGGTAATCTGCCCGATCACATCGTTAAGACTGTCCAAATGCTGGACGTTCAGCGTCGTCCACACGTTAATGCCGGCCGCCAGAAGTTCGTCCACATCCTGCCACCGCTTTGCATGGCGAGAGCCTTCGGCGTTGGTGTGGGCAAGCTCATCAACCAACACCAACTCCGGGCGTCTGGCCAGCGCAGCGTCCACGTCGAACTCCCGCAACTTCACACCGCGGTATTCGGTTTCTTTTGCGGGCAGAACTTCCAGCCCAGTCACCAGGGCCTGCGTGTCGGGGCGAGCGTGAGGCTCGATGTACCCCACGACGACGTCCCGACCTTCGGACCGCGCCCGGTGCGCGTTCTCGAGCATTGAATAGGTCTTGCCTACGCCGGCAGCGTATCCCAAAAAGACCCTGAGCGAACCACGGCGAGCTTCCTCGGCTTTTGCCTTGGCGAGCAAGTCGTCTGGATTCGGTCGTTGTGCAACCATGCCGCCGTTCACTTTGCCGTTTGAGCCTGAAGCTGATTGAGTGCCAGGTTAAGCCGAAGCACATTCACACGCGGCTCGCCGAACAGGCCGAGTTGCGGTCCTTCCGCGCACTGATCGACAAGCCGTCTGACGGTCGCTTCACTCATTATCCTCGCCCGGGCAACTCGTGTCACCTGGTACTTCGCTGCGGCGACGCTGATATGCGGGTCAAGCCCGCTGGCCGACGCCGTCACCAGATCGACCGGCGGCCTGGCGTCCCGCACGCCAGACTGTCGCAGCTCGGCAATCCGGGACTCTGCGGCCTTTTTCAAAGCGGGATTGAGGGGTCCGTAGTTGGAGCCCGTTGATGCATCAGCGTTATATGGGAAGGGGCTGGTCGCTGAGAGCCTTCCCCAGAAGTATTCCGGCTTCGAGAACGACTGGCCGATCAGGTCCGAGCCGACGGCTTTGCCGCCCACATAGATCATGCTGCCATTGGCCTGATGACGAAATGCCAGTTGGGCAATCGCAGTAACCACGCCCGGGTAAATGACTCCCGTTAGCACAGTCAACGCCGCAAGGACGACCAGCGCCGCTCGAAGTTGTTTTAGCATGCCGCACACTCCTGACGCACGAACACCTATGCTAAGCCCATCGCCGACAAAAGCAGGTCGATGGCCTTGATGCCAATGAAGGGGACGATCAGGCCGCCGAGCCCGTAGACCAGCAGGTTGTTACGCAGCAGTTGTGCCGCTCCGACCGGGCGATAGGCGACTCCTCGCAGAGCTAGCGGAACAAGCGCGATGATGATTAGAGCGTTGAAAATCACCGCCGACAGAATAGCGCTCGCCGGCGATGCCAATCGCATCAAGTCCAATGCCTTCAGGGCGGGGTACGTGGCGGCGAACGCAGCCGGCAAAATAGCAAAGTACTTGGCCACATCGTTCGCAATGCTGAACGTGGTTAGTGCGCCGCGGGTCATCAGCAGTTGTTTCCCAACGCTGACGATCTCGATGAGCTTCGTTGGATTCGAGTCGAGATCTACCATGTTCCCGGCTTCTTTCGCCGCCTGCGTGCCGCTGTTCATGGCCACGGCAACGTCGGCCTGGGCCAAGGCCGGAGCGTCATTCGTGCCGTCGCCGGTCATCGCTACCAGCCGGCCGCCTTTTTGATAGTCTCGAATCAGCGAAAGCTTGGCTTCGGGCGTTGCCTCGGCCAAGAAGTCGTCAACGCCCGCCTCGGCCGCAATTGCCGCCGCCGTGAGCGGATTGTCGCCGGTAATCATCACGGTCTTGATTCCCATCAGACGCAGTTCGGCGAAGCGTTCCTTGATGCCGCCTTTCACAACGTCCTTGAGCTCAATCGCGCCGAGCACCTTGGCGTCGTGACTGACGATCAGCGGCGTGCCGCCCGACTCGGCAACTTGCCGCACGGCCGTGTGAACCGCCTCGGGCAGAAACCCGCCCAGGCTGCGGATATGTGTCTCGACCGCTTCGGCGGCGCCTTTGTAGATCTCGTGACCGTTGAGGCGAACCCCGCTCATGCGCGTGCGGGCCGAGAAGGGAACAAAATGCGGCTTGATTTGCTCCAGCCCGCGTCCTCGCAGACCGAATCGCCGCTTGGCCAGCACCGCAATGCTTCGCCCCTCGGCCGTTTCGTCGGCCATCGAAGCCAGATGCGCGGCCTCGGCCAACTCCTGTTCGGTCACGCCGTCGGCCGGGATGAAGCGAGTCGCCTGACGATTTCCCAGGGTGATCGTGCCCGTCTTGTCGAGCAGCAAGACGTCCACATCGCCCGCCGCCTCGACCGCCCTGCCCGACATGGCGACGACGTTCGTCTGGCTCAGCCGGTTCATCCCGGCGATTCCGATAGCCGACAGCAGGGCGCCGATGGTTGTCGGAGCCAGACACACGAACAGGGCAACAAGCACCGTCAGACTGATGCTCTTCCCCTGACCCGAGACATGAACACTGAAGATGGAGTACGGCAGCAAGGTTGCCACGACCAAAAGGAACAAGAGCGTCAGTGCTGCCAGGAGAATCGCCAGCGCGATTTCGTTGGGCGTCTTCTGCCGTTTGGCTCCTTCGACCATCGCAATCATGCGATCCAGGAATGTCTGCCCCGCCCGGCTAGTCACCCGAATGATGAGCCAGTCCGAGATCACCTTTGTACCGCCCGTGACAGCGCTGCGGTCGCCGCCGCTTTCTCGCACCACCGGGGCACTCTCACCGGTAATTGCGCTCTCGTCGACGGATGCCACGCCCTCGATCACCTCGCCATCGACGGGTATTGTCTCGCCCGCCCTGACGATGACGATATCATCCGGCTGCAAATCGGTTGCATGCACTTCGATGGACTCTCGGCTGCTGTGGTCGGTTAGCTTATGAGCCACCACCGAAGTACGTGTCTTTCGCAGGGACGCAGCCTGGGCCTTTCCATGCCCCTCGGCAATCGCTTCGGCAAAGTTGGCAAAGAGAACGGTGAACCACAGCCAGACGGTGACGCCGAAGATGAACCATGACGATTCCCCGGTGACAGTCGTTGCCAACGAATGCGCCCACAACACGGTGGTTAACATGCTTCCGAGATAGACGGCGAACATCACCGGATTGCGAAGCTGGACGCGCGGGGCAAGCTTCTGGAACGATGCCACCACGGCTTCACGCAGAATCTGCGGATCGACGGAACTGATTTTGGACATGGTCTTGGACATCGAAGGCTCCGTCAATGCGCTGCGAGCATGAAGTGCTCGACGATCGGCCCCAGGGCTAGAGCCGGGAAGAAACTCAACGCGCCAATGACAATGACGACCGCCACCAGAAGCACGACGAACAACGGCGTATGCGTCGGCAGCGTCCCCGGCCCCTGCGGCACGATCTTCTTGGCGGCAAGCGATCCGGCAATGGCCAGCACGGGCAGCATCACCAGGAAACGGCCGACCAGCATCGCCAAGCCCAGCAACCCGTTGTAGAAGGGTGTGTTCGCCGCCAAGCCGGCAAACGCGCTGCCGTTATTGTTGGCCGTGGAAGAGAACGCGTAAAGTACCTCGCTGAAACCGTGTGGGCCGGGGTTGAAGATGCCTTCCCTGCCTGACTGGGCGGAAACCGCAGACGCCGTCCCCAGCAGCACCATGGCACACGGCAGAAGGATCGCCAGCGCAGCCATCTTCATCTCGAACGCCCCGATCTTCTTGCCAAGATACTCAGGCGTCCGGCCGACCATTAGCCCGGCAATAAAGACCGCTACCACGGCAAACACAAGCATCCCGTAGAGGCCCGAACCAACGCCGCCGAAAATCACCTCGCCCAACTGCATGAGCCACATTGACGCCAGCCCTCCCAGCGGCATGTACGAGTCGTGCATCGAGTTCACCGAGCCATTCGAAGCGGCTGTCGTCGCCACGGACCAAATCGCCGAGTTCACGATCCCGAAGCGAACCTCTTTCCCCTCCATGTTGCCGCCCGATTGTTGCCGCGAGGCCGTCTGATCCACCCCCAACCGAGCAAGAGCAGGATTGCCCCGCTGTTCGCTGTAGCAGGAGACCGCCAGCATGGCGAGAAAGATCACAGACATTGCGGCCAGAAGTGCCCACCCTTGGCGGCGGTCGCCCACCATTTCTCCGAACGTATAGCAAAGTGCCGCGGGAATGAGCAGAATGGCCAGCATCTCCAAGAAGTTCGACAATGGCGTCGGGTTCTCGAACGGGTGCGCGGAATTGACGTTGAAGAACCCGCCACCGTTCGTCCCAAGTTGTTTGATGGCGACCTGCGAAGCCGCTGGCCCAACGGCCATCCCCTGTGTCGTCACCGTCTTTCCCGCGGCATTGACACTCGGTTCCAGCAACGTCGCCTCCCTATAGCGTGAGAACGTCTGAACCACCCCCTGCGAGACGAGGACGATCGCCAGCACAAGGGACAGAGGAAGCAAAATGTGCAACGTCCCACGCACCAGATCGACCCAAAAGTTGCCGATCGTCGGCGAGTGACGCCGAGTGAAGCCGCGAATCAGCGCGACAAGCACCGCCATGCCCGCCGCAGCAGAAACGAAATTCTGCACGGTCAGTCCGAGCATCTGCGTCAGGTAGCTCATCGTTGTCTCGCCGGCGTAGCCTTGCCAGTTCGTATTGGTGACAAAGCTCACCGCCGTGTTGAACGACGAGTCCGGTGACACGGCCGGCAACGCCTCGGGGTTAAGCGGCAGAACCGCTTGAAGCCGCTGCAGCCCATATACGGCCAAGAATCCGACAAAGCTGAACATGAGCAACGCCGCGGCATATTGCCGCCAGCTCATTTCGCGTTCACGGTCGATGCCGCCGCACCGGAAGAGCAACCGCTCCAGCGGCTCGACGAATCGTTTTAGCGGCCCGCGCCCCGAGTAGACCCTTGCCATGTAAATGCCAAGCGGCTTCACGCAGCCAAGCAGTGCGGCCAGGTAGAGTCCGATCTGCATGAAGCCGTGGGCCGTCATGAGAACATCTCCGGCTTGAGCAGGGCGGCTGCGAGATACACGACCAGTATCGAAGCAACGATCATGGCCAGAATGGTTGTCCAGTCCACGTTCATTCCTCCGACTGCAGACTGCCCAACAATCCGATAACCGCCCAGCACCCGCCGAATAAGGCGATCGCTGCCGCCAACCACACGAGATCCATATTCGCGTTCCCTCTAGCTAGTGCACGCAAGAATTGTCGCAGCGATCACATCAAAAGTGCATTAAGATGCGCCAGGCCGGCATCAAGATTTCGTCAAGACGCCACCCCGCGCCGCCGCCCCCGCTGGTCTCATGTCGCCAGGCTTATGCCGCCGCTGGCGTTTCGATGCATTGGGCGCACGTGGTCCCGGTTTTCAGCAGGCTTTGGGCGTTTGCGAAAATGGCCGCCCAGAGGCGGGACTGCGAAGAGAGCTTGGGCTCGAATGAAAGATAGGAGCTTGACTCTTTGGTGGACACCGCAACAATACCAGTAGACAAGACCCGTCCTTAACAGGTGGCTGCGACGAACTGCAGCTAATACTGGTTGCAGGATGGGTCTTGCCGCTTTTCTTGGGGGGATGCGGGCAGAGCACACGTCCTCGCACGACGTCGGCGGCAGTGCAGAGGGCGGCGGCAGGACAAGGTTGTTGGTCCTGACGGGTCACACCGGGAGCGTGAAATTGAAGGTCGCTCCCTGTCCCAATTCCGATTCGACCCAGATTCGGCCACCGTGGCTCTCAACGATCTTCTTGCAGATTGCCAGGCCAATGCCGGTGCCTTCGTAGCGAGTGCCGGCGTGCAGGCGTCGGAACACGTCGAAGACTTGGCCCTGAAACTTGGGGTCGATGCCGATGCCATTATCGCGGACGGAGAAACGCCAATAGTCTCCTTCCCGGCAGGCGTCCACGTGAATCTTCGGCGGCGCCTGGCTGCGGAACTTTAGCGCGTTGCCAAGCAGGTTCTGGAATAGTTGACCCAATTGCGAGGCGTCGGCGTGAACGGCTGGGAGTTCACTATGCGTGACTTCGGTTCCCGTCTCCTGGATGCTCTCGTGAAGGTTGTCGAGGGCCTGTCGGAGCGCTGCGCCCACGTCGGTCGGGACCGATTCCCGACGATGGGCGCCGACCCGTGCGAAAGCCAGCAGGTCCTTTATCAACGCCTCCATCCGCTTGACGCCGGCAGTGGCTTGCTTGATGAATGTGTTGGCCTCCGCATCCAGTCGATCCCGGTATTTTTTTTGAAGCAACTGTACAAAGCCGCTCACCGTGCGCAACGGCTCCTGGAGGTCGTGCGAGGCCACCGAGGCAAACTGCTCCAGGTCCCTGTTGCTGCGAGCCAACTCTTCGGCTGCCTGCTCCAACTCCGAAGTTCGCAGCTTGACGAGTTCTTCGAGGTGCAGTTGGTGCCTCATGAGTTCGGCTTCCGCCCGCTTGCGGTCGGTGATATCGCGAGCGACCGTCGAGACGCCGCCGATTTGGCCCGCCGAGTCTCTCATCGGGGACAAGCTCAGCGCGACGTCGATCGTTCGTCCGTCCTTCCTGACTCGCTGTGTCTCGATGCCGGTGATGCTTTCCCCCCGTTTCACCCTTTCGACAAGCTCGATGGCCTCGTTTATCCGATCGGGCGGGGACAGCACGGCGGCGTTGTGCCCAATCACCTCCTCTGCCGCGTAGCCGTAGATCGCTTCGGCTGCCCGGTTCCAGGTGAGGATGGCTCCGTCCGAGGTCAAGGCGAGGATTGCGTCGTTGGACGACTCGACGACGTCGGCCAGCTGTTTCTCCGCCCGGCGGAGGTTCGTCAAGTCGATCAACGTAATGACGACGCCATCCACCTGTTCTATTTGCGTATGGTAGGGGACGACGCGCAGAAGGTAGGAGGAGCCGTTGGCGTGGAGCACCTCTCTCTCCCTCATGGCCGTGCCTTGTACGGAAGCCCTCGCGTCGGCCACCAGATCGCAACCGATGAGGTTCATCGACAGGTGGGTGAGCGGCCGGCCCATGTCCGTAGGGATCAGGTTCAGGACCCGCGTCATGGCCGGCGTGAAGAACTTGATCCGCAACTCGCTGTCCAGAAAAAGCGTGGCGATCTCCGAGGATTTCAGAAGATTGGCCATGTCGCTGTTGGCCGTGTCCAGTTGCAGGACCTTCTCCTGGAGTTGGTTGTTAACGGTCGTCAACTCTTCGTTGACGGACTGTAATTCCTCCTTGGAGGTTTCCAGTTCTTCGTTCGTGGACTGGAGTTCCTCGTTGGTGGAAATCACTTCCTCGTTGGCTACCCGCAGTTCTTCATTGGATGCCTGGAGGTCGTCGATTGTGGACTGGAGGTCCTGCTGTGCGGCCTTCAATTCATCTTCGAGCTGTCGAACAACGGTCTCACTCTCGCCGGGGTGAGGAAGTTTGATGGCGGCGATTGCCGGGCGGGGAACGTCCTCGAAGATCACGGCCAAGAGCGGCTCCGCGTCGCCTCGCTGCGGAACGGGGGCCATCGTGACGCGAACGAAGAGGCCGCCCTCGTCCCGCGTGACCGGCACGCTCTCCAAAACGACGGTTTTGTCGTCCGCAATCGCCCTGTGCATTGCCGACCGCAGTTGAAGGGACAGCCCCGGCTTAGCCACTTCCAGAAGGTTCAGACTGGGCTCGGCAGTCGGCATGTCGAGGTACTTGCCGGTTTGGCCGTGGAACTGAAGGATCTGCCCTTTCCGGTCAACCAACACGACGCTGGCGGAAAAGTGGCTCAACAGGGCCTGGCGGGTTACGTCGCTGAGAGAAGCTGCGGGCGGCCTGAACACGCCGGTCGGGATAGCTCGCCTCCGGCCTGGCACAATCGGCGAATCCAACGGAAGCGGGCGGGACGGCGCAAGGCGGCGGTAGAGCCGGGCTTTCTTCGAGACCAACTCGAACAGGTCGTTGCGGCCGCCGATTCCTTCCGACTTGCCGAGAAATAGATGCCCGCCCGGATTCAATGCGAAATTGAACAGTGGCATCAACTTCGTCTGCGCCTCGGCATCCAGATAGATCAGCAGATTGCGGCAACTGATGATGTCCATCTTCGAGAACGGAGGATCGGCCATCAGGTTCTGCGCGGCGAAGACGATTGATTTGCGCAGCGGGTCGCTGATTTGATAGCACGCATCCTTTCGGACAAAGAACTTCGCCAGGCGGTCGGCCTCGACGTCGGCGACGATGCTTTCCGGGTAGATGCCCAGCCGGGCCACTCGAAGCGCGTCCTCGTCGATGTCCGTGGCGAAGACCTGGATGGCGCGGCTCTTGCGCGCCGCAGCGACCTCTTCGGTCAGCAGAATTGCCAGAGAGTACGCTTCTTCGCCCGACGCGCAGCCGGGGACCCAGACGCGCAGCGGATCGTCGGACTGCTTCGCTTCGAGGAGCGGCCGAATGGCTTTGTCGCGGAGTTCCACGAACGCCTCGGGGTCGCGGAAGAATGAGGTGACGTTAATCAGCAGATCCTTGAGCAGTTCGCTGACCTCGTGCGCGTCCTGGGAAAGCAACGTGCTGTACTCGACCACGTCCGAGATGCGACGCAGCCCCATCCGGCGTTCGATGCGTCGGAGGATGGTGCTCTTCTTATAACACCGGAAGTCGCAGCCCGTTTGGGCCAGAACTAGCGCCAGGATGTTCTGAACACCTTCCGGCTTCGTCTCGGCCTCCAGCACAGCCGCCGGCTCTCCGCCGCGAACATAGGGATGCCGGAGGTATTCCAGCAGGGCCCCCGGCATGCCTTCGGGCGGAAGGACGTAATCGACGAGTCCCGTGGCGATCGCGCTGCGAGGCATCGTGTCGAACTGGGCCGTGCTCGGGTCTTGTGCGATGGCCAACCCGCCGCCGCCTCGGATCGCCCGCACCCCCAGCGTTCCGTCCGAGCCGGCCCCGGAAAAGAGGATGCCGATGGCCCGCTGCTGCCGATCTTCGGCCAAAGAACGGAAAAAGAAGTCGATCGGCATCCGAATGCCGTCCTGCTTTACGGGCTCGGAAAGAAAAAGGATCCCGTCGCGGATGCCCAGATATTGATTCGGAGGAATGACGTAGACGCAGTTCGGTTCGACGGGCACGGCGTCTTGCGCCTGCACAACCTTCATGTGAGTATGCTGGGCCACGAGTTCCGGCAGCAGACTCGCGTGGGCCGGCGCCAAATGCTGAATGATGACGAACGCCGCCCCGTTGTCGGCGGGCATGGCTGCGAAAAATGCCTCAAAGGCCCGCAACGAACCGGCCGACCCACCCAAACCGACAACCGGGATGCCCGAAGAACCGCCGGCCGATTCCGCGGAGCTCTCATCCGGGCGACGAAGGATGCCGCAGTCGCTCTCGACGGCAATCGCGTCAGGACCTCGGGTTCCCACGGATGCCGCTGGGCCGGTTGACGGCGTCACAGGTTTGCGAGGGCTCGCTCGCCTTGTCATCGCTCGCCCCTATGAAAGGAAGATGAGATCGGACCGGCGGAAACATTGTCCCAGGAGATGTTAGGAATGTCAACAACGGTCTGCAGAGGGGATTGGAGTCGGCGACCCATTTTCCCGACGAGACTGCCGGCGTGGTGGCGTTCGCTTGGTCGCCGAAGGCGTCAGAATACTGCAACGATTTGACCCTGAATCTTGGGACCGATGCCGATGCCGTTGTAGCGCACCGGAGACTGCCAACAGTCTCCGGCCCGGCGGCCCACATCGCCACACTAGCTGATGAGACGGTTCAGCAGAGAATCGAGCGAGACCATCGCGATGCGGGTGATCATGTCGGACGTGGCGAAGGGTAGGTAGAGACGGCCGTTGTGGATCATTGCCCCGCAGGAGTAGGCCACGTTCGGCACGTAGCCGTCGCGCTCCCTTTCGGTTGGCGTGATCAACGGCTCGTCGAGACAGCCGATCACCTTCAACGGGTCGTTCAGGTCCAGCAGCATGGCGCCAATGCAGTAGGTGCGCATTGGTCCAACACCATGCGTCAGCAGCAGCCAACCTTCCGGCGTCTCCAAGGGGGAGCCGCAGTTGCCGATTTGCACAAAGTCCCAGGGATGGCGGGGAACTCGCAGCAACTCGGCACTCTCCCAAAAGTGAACGATGTCGGAATACATGATGTAAAGATTTTGGCCGTCGATGCGGGAACACATCACGTAGTGGCCGCCGACACGCCGCGGGAATAGCGCCATGCCCTTGTTCTGCGCACAGGCGCCGTTGATCGTGTGGACGCCGACCCGGAGGAAGTCGCGGGTCTCGATCAGTTGCGGGAGCACACGGTAGCCGTCGAAGGCCGAGCAAGTGCCGTAGTAGATCACCGTGCCGTCGTCGTCCACAAAGCGAACCATGCGCAGGTCTTCGATGCCGTGCTTTTCGTTGCTCGTGTGGGGAAAAATGACCACCTCCGAGGCATCGGCCTCCCGCGGCAACTCCAATTGGTAGTTCGAGTGGGCCAACCAGCGGATGTCTTGGAGCGATGCCTCCAACTTACGCTTCTCGGAGGCAGCTTGCCGCGACTCGGTGATGGCATGTTCGAGTTGAGCCAAGGTGAACGAGTCGTTGACGCGATCGAGCACGAGGCGCATGGCCGCTTCGGGGACACCGATGTCGTCGAGCTTGCGCCGAAACAACGCCTTGTCGTACTGCTTGTCAGCAACAACGTGAATGGGCCGGGCCAAGCGTCCGCACGGGTCGATTTGAATCTGGTGATCGGCAGTGATCACACCGGTACGGAAGACGATC
>JAJFUI010000038.1 GCA_021372555.1 Planctomycetaceae bacterium
CCAGATTAAGACCCCGACTGCCGCGATCGATGGCGGAGTCGTGATGACCTTGAACCAAAGAAACGCTCCAGGGAGGCAGCGGCTCGTGTTCGGCGCAGGCAGATAGAAAACCAGGAAGGCGAACCATCCAACCGAGGCCCAAACAAGCAAAGCTCGCATGGACATCGCATCCGCCTCTTCTTCGTCTTCCGTCCGTCCGCAGCTTTAAGCTGTCGGCGTTTCCGCAACAGGCGCGGCTTCGGCGGCGGGCGTGGGCTCTTCGCCTTCGCCCTTCTGCTCGATCTGGCTGGCCAAAGCACCGGCGACGGAGTTCAACTGGCTGACCAAGTTGGCGCCCGGGCTGAGCATCTGGCCCAGCAGGAGGCTTAGCTGCTCGGTGCGGCTCGGCCACTTGCTGACTTCCTGGACTTGGGCGGCGCTCAGCCGCTCGCCGTCCATCACGCCACCGCGGGCCTCGAAGGGCTTGTTCTTGTCGTCTTTGACAAGATTGGTGATTTCCTTGGCGAGGCTAACAATATCTTCGCTACCCCAGCAGACGGCGGCCGTGCCGCTGAGTCCGGCGAACAAAGGCGCCAGCGGCGTGCCTTCGGTCGCACGTGCGGCCAAGCTGTTCTTGACCACCAACACCTGGATGTTCTTACCACGCAGCGCGGCGCGCAAACGCGTGTTCGTGTTGGCGCTGAGGCCGATCATGTTCACCAGCAGAGCGTTCTCGACGCCCTTCAGCCGGTTGCGGAGATCATCGGTAAGCAGATTCTTGACGTACTTGCTCATGCTTGAATTCTCAGGCTCGGGCTCATCGTCGCGCTGATGGCGATCCCTTTAATGTACTGCCCCTTGACCGTGGCCGGCTTGAGGGCGACGACGTGGTTGATGAATGCAATAATGTTCTGGGCCAGTTTCGGGGCGTCGAAGCTGAGCTTGCCAACCACGGCCTGGACGTTGCCGTCCTTGGCGGTGCGGAACTCGACCTTGCCGGCCTTGTACTCCTTGACGACTTTGCCGACATCAGGCGTAACCGTCCCGGCACGCGGAGAAGGCATCAATCCGCGGGGACCGAGCACCTTGCCCAGCGGGCCGACGACGCCCATCATGTCCGGCGCGGCGATGCAAACGTCAAAGTCGGTCCAGCCGCCCTTGATCTTCTCGGCCAACTCAGGACCACCGACCTCATCGGCGCCGGCAGCCTTGGCTTCGTCGATCTTATCGCCCTTGGCGAACACGATCACGCGGAGCGTCTTGCCAATGCCGTTGGGCAAGACGATGGAGCCGCGGACCAACTGGTCGGCCTGGGTCGTGTCGACGCCCAGACGAACGGCAATCTCGACCGACTGATCGAACTTCGTGGTGTTGAAGGTCTTCAAAATGCCCACGGCATCGGCCACCGGCATCGGTTTCTTCTCGGCCGGAACCTTCGTGAGCATCGCCGTCATTCGTTTGGCTACTTTTGGCATATTAGGTCTTGGGTCTTAGGTCTTAGGTCCTTGTCCCTCGGTCCCACTCCAAGACCTAAGACCAAAGACCGAAGACCGATCTCTTTTACGATCCGCTTTAATCCTTCAACACTTCCACACCCATGCTCCGCGCGGTGCCTTCGACCATCCGCCGGGCATGCTCGACATCCCGCGCGTTCAGGTCGGCCATCTTCGTCTTGCAGATCTCGTCGATCTGCGCAACGGTCACCTTGCCGACCTTTTCCTTGTTCGGAACGCCGGCGCCCTTGGCAATGCCAGCGGCCTGCTTCAACAGCGCGGCGGCCGGAGGGCTCTTCGTGACGAACTCGAAGGTACGATCGTTGTATACCTTGACCACAACCGGGATCGGCATCCCGCCGGCCTCTTTCGTCCGGTCATTGAACTGCTGGACGAATTGACCAAGGTTGATGCCGAAGCGGCCCAGGGCGGTGCCGACCGGTGGGGCAGGCGTGGCTTGGCCACCGGGGACCTGAAACTTCACTTCACCGACTAGTTGTTTTGCCATCGTTACTGGACAGTGGTTCGTGGATAGTGGCTAGTGCGAAGCCGCGAGCGGCCTTCTCTAATCCCCAGTCCCCAATCCCCAATCCCTCTCCTTACAGTGCCTCGATTTGCCAATATTCCAATTCGACGGGCGTCGAGCGGCCGAAAATGTTGATCATTACCGTTACCCGACCATTCGTTTCGTCGATGCTGTCTACGTCGCCCTCGAAGTTCTCGAAGGTTCCTTCCTTGATCTTCACCCGTTCGCCCTCGCGGAAGGCGATCTTCAGCTTCGGAGCCTTCTCGCTCTTTTCTTCCTGCTTGGCGACAATGCGGGCGACCTCGTGCGGAAGCATTGGGCTTGGACGGCCCGCCGCGCCGGTGAAGTCGCCGATGCCAGGCGTCTCGCGCACCAGAAACCACGTGTCGTCGTTGATCTCCATGTGGACGACCAGGTAGCCTGGATACAGCTTCCGCTTGATGACCTTCTTCTTGCCGCCCTTGAACTCAGTGACTTTCTCGGTCGGGACAATTACCTCGCCGAAATAGTACCCGAGCCCCGCGATGCCCACACGGCGCATCAAACCTTCGCGGATCGACTCCTCACGGTTGCTTTGCACCTTGAGGATGTACCAATCCATCTTATCCGATTTGGCCTCTTCGGCCGAGGAGGGCTCGGGCTCGGCGGCCTTCGGCTCCTCAACCGGGGCTGGGGCCGGAGTTCCCATCGCCTCGACCGCAGGCTCAGCGGGCACCGTCGCCGGCTCCGTCGCCTGCACCGCGGGCGCAGGGGTCGTCTCTGCCGCGACGGTTTCCGCCACGGGAGGCGTTGCCGACGTTTCCGGCTGCCCGGTCGATTGCTCGTTCGTTATGTTCAGATCGTCCGTCACGCCAGCAATCCTATAGAATGCGCGTCCACCGGAAAAATAGACCCCAGAAGGAGTCAAAGCCAAAAAGGATAATCGCCAGGGAGAAAATCAGCAGGAGCACGACCAGCGAGGCGCGAAACAGTTCGCTGCGGGTTGGCCAGGAAACCTTGTTCATCTCGGCCTCAACCGCAATCAAAAAGTCAGCAAAACCCGGCAGATTCACCACGCGATAGCAAATCCACAGGTTCAGCAACATCAGCACGCCGGGCAAGGCATATTGATAGCCAGGCCCTTTGCCAGCCATGATAGTGCTAAGCCGCCACAGGCCCACACCGATCGCCAACGCCAAACCCGCGAAGGTGGCTTGGCGCGCGATGCGGCCCTGAGTCCGCTTGTAGATGTCTGCACGCAGCATTTCTCGAAAGAACGTACCCACCGTGGCATCCTTTTCAACTTGCCGGGACGGCAGTCCAACTGCCGCCCTACTACCGAAATGCAGGGGCGGCGGGAATCGAACTCGCAACCTCTGGTTTTGGAGACCAGCGCTCTGCCAATTGAGCTACGCCCCTAAGGGAATGACGAATGACGAATGACTCGTGCCGAAAGACGAAATATACGGAACCAAGGTGCTCAACCAGGGGATTTCGTCACTCGGATTTTGTCTTTCCTTCGTCATTCGTCATTCGGATTTCATCCTTTACTTAATGACCTTGGTGACCACGCCGGAACCAACCGTGCGGCCGCCCTCGCGAATAGCGAAGCGGACGTTCGCGTCCATGGCGATGGGCGAGATCAGCTCAATTTCCAACTTGACGTTGTCGCCAGGCATGCACATTTCGGCGTCGCCCAACAGCTTGGCCGTACCGGTGACGTCGGTGGTGCGGAAGTAGAACTGCGGCCGGTATCCGCTGAAGAACGGAGTGTGCCGCCCGCCCTCTTCCTTCGACAGGACGTAGACCTCGGCCTCGAAGTTGGTGTGCGGGGTGATGGAGCCTGGCTTAACGACCACCTGGCCGCGCTCGATGTCCTCACGCTTGACACCGCGGAGCAGCAGACCGACGTTATCGCCAGCCTGGCCCTGATCCAGCGTCTTGTTGAACATTTCGACGCCCGTGCAGATCGTCTTCCGCGGCTCGGGGCTAAAGCCGACAATCGTGACTTCTTCGCCGACCTTGATCACGCCGCGCTCGATACGACCGGTGGCCACTGTGCCGCGACCTTCGATCGAGAACACGTCTTCGACCGCCATCAGGAACGGCTTGTCGACCTCGCGGGCCGGCTCGGGAATGTATGAGTCGATGGCGTCCATCAACTCGCCGATGCACTTGTTGGCCGCCGGGTCGGTCGGATTGTTGTAGGCCGCCAACGAAGCGCCGCGGATAATGGGAATTTCGTCGCCCGGGAACCCGTGGTGCGTCAACAGCTCGCGGATTTCCAACTCGACCAACTCAAGCAACTCGGGGTCGTCAACCAGATCGACCTTGTTGAGGAAGACCACCAAGGCCGGGACGTTCACCTGGCGAGCCAACAGGACGTGCTCGCGCGTCTGCGGCATCGGACCGTCGGCGGCGGAGACCACGAGGATGGCGCCGTCCATCTGAGCGGCGCCAGTGATCATGTTCTTGATGAAGTCCGCGTGGCCCGGACAATCGATGTGGGCGTAGTGCCGCTTGTCGGTTTCGTATTCGACGTGGGAAACGGCGATCGTAACCGTCTTCGTCGCATCGCGAACCGTACCGCCCTTGGCGATATCAGCGTACGACTTGGCCTTCGCCATGCCCTTTGCGTTCTGGACAGCCAAGATAGCGCCAGTCAGTGTGGTCTTGCCGTGATCGATATGCCCGATCGTGCCCACGTTGACGTGAGGTTTGGTCCGGGTGAAAACTTCCTTGGCCATTGGTTTCTGAATCTCCCTCTGGTTGAGTCAAGCGAATCGTTAGAAAAATGGAGCTGCTGATGGGAATCGGACCCATGACCTCGTCCTTACCAAGGACGCGCTCTACCGGCTGAGCTACAGCAGC
>JAJFUI010000041.1 GCA_021372555.1 Planctomycetaceae bacterium
TGGTCGCAGAAACACGTCTCATGCAGGTCGCCGGAACGCGGGCCCTCATCGCAGCCGCGCCATGTAGCGCAAGAACTCGGCGTCCAGCAATTTCGGATCGCCGAAGGCTTGGCGGAACTGGTCCACACGGCGTTCAGGCCCATCCTGGAGCAGGGGCTTCTTCTTCGACAACGTCGCCATGTAGCCGAGGTACTCCTTCGAGTGCTTTTGAAGCAGGAAGTATGTCAACGCCCAAGCTTCGGCGTATGCGTCCAAGGCGAGCTTGGGGTTGCGGAATCGCCGGTCGTCCCGAACCAGCGTTACCAGGGAGTCTGCGGGGCGTGACTTGAGATACTCGCGAAACTGCTCGAACCGCATCTGATTCAGTCCGCCGAGGCCGCCCCAGCCCTTCGCGCTGCGCAAGTCGGGCGTTTCAAAGTAGGTCGCGATGCCTTCGCTAAACCACAACGGGCAATCGCTCAGACGGGGATGCAATCCGCAGTTGAAGGCGATCTGGTGTGTTGCCTCATGAACGATCGTCGCCACTGTTCGAGCGGCATCGGGCTGAGCCAGAATTTGGCTGATCTGCGCGGCCGTTCGCGTGCGTGCGGCTCCCCGGCCCTGCGATTCCAGCCCCGTGAGGTCGTACATCGTCATCCGATTGCTGGTCATGCCGAAATAACCGAGAATCGACTCGCTCGCGTCGCCCAGTTCCGGACGCGCATACTTCGCATACGATGCCTTGTCGGCAAACAACACGGCCACCAACGGAAACTCGGGCGGGCGCAGTTGAAAACCCCGGCGGGTCCAGCAGTTCGAAAATGCCTTATAGAGCTGTTCGAACAGCGCGCCGCACCATTGCGCGTAGGCGGGCGATGTGTTGTGGAAGATCAAATAGTGCGTCGTGGGGTGGACTCGAAATCCACCCGGCAGATCCGCCAGCAGCAGTTTGCTTAATTCGTCGCGATTGTACGGCTGGAATGCTCGTTGGTCGGCCGTATGTTCGACCTGCTCGTTGGGTGGTATGGCCCAGAGGACGCCGTCCCGTCCTAGCACGAGGAGCCCTCCGTCCTGTGCCTCGACGACCAAGCGACCGGATACCTCTAGCGATCTCCCATCGTGTTTGAACACGACACGGTCGATGGCGAGCGTTGGCGATGCGAACACAACACTCGCCAACAGAAGAAGCGTGCATCTCGCGCAAAGGCACAAGGACGCAACGGGGATCGCTTTTGGAGGACGCACTAATCGCCACATAAGGTTGCGTTCTGTCTTGCTCTCGGACTGCTCTTCTTCGTCCGGCTCATTATCCAAATTATAACCCACCCCACGCCCGATAAGATCGCAAATATCGCCAGGATCGCCAGACACACGCCCGCCACTTGGTCTTCGACGCCATAATGCAGAAGCCCGAAGATGTGAATCGACAGGGTCTGCATTCCCGGCGGCGCCACCAAGATGCTGGCGGCCAGATCTGCCAACGCTACTGAAAGCGAAACGACCAACGCCAGGGCGAACGCCTGCCACCGAATCGGCAATACGGTCAGAAAAAGCCGCGTTACAGCTCGTGCGCCGTCGACCTTCGCGGCGTCCAACATCTCCTGCGGCACCGTTCGCAGCGCGTACCAAAGCACAAGAACCGTCGGCGGCAAAGCCCGAATCGTCAGCGCTAAGAACGGAGCCAGGATGGAATGGTCGTAGAGGTCGGCAAGCCAAGGCAACTCGGGACGATCAAGCATTTCGATGATGGCCAATCCCAGAATTGGCCCAGGCACAGCGAGCGCCAGGGCGGTCGTTGCCAGCGCTGGCAGCGACCGGAATCCGCCGCGACGCGCAAGCCACGCCAGTGGCGTAGCCACCGTCACTGCAGCCACGGCTGCCAGCGGTCCTATCAAAAGTGACCAGGCAAACTCGCGACGGCACCGCCAGGGCGCGTCGAAAATCATCGTAATGCATTGTCCCCAAGAGAACGCGCGAACCCGGCCGGCCGGAGTCTGCGAAACCGTCACGCCGGCTTTGTAGATCAGATTGCCCAAGGGCACGCCGACTAGCAGGATCAACAGCGCGGCGGCCGTCAGGCTGGCGGGCAGGCGCCAGCGTCCTAATTGGTAGTTCCAGCGGCACGAGCCGAGACTCAGCGGCCTGTCGCCCGGCGCCAGGGATCGGCACAGCACCATGCCGACCAGGACGAGCGCTGCTGTAACCGCCACGCCAGGCAATGCCCGTAGCGGCGCTGCGCCTGGTTCCTGGCCAATGGCCAACAGCGTGTAAACCTCCTCGGCATAAGTCCGCACGCCGAACAGGTCGGTTACCGTCATTTCGCCGGCCGTCGTCAGCGCGACCCAGAGCGTCGCCACACCGACAGCAGGGAGTGCCGCCGGCAAGGTTACGTGCCAGAACGTCTGCCAGCCGATGCAGTCGATGGCCGCCGATTCCTCCAGGTCCCGCTCGACCTTGACTAGTCCGAAGCCGGTGATCAGCGTCACCCAGGGCACGGCCGCCACGCTGTGCACCCAGACAGCGCCCCACCAGCCCTCCAGCAGTACCGGCGCGCAGCCGGCCGCCGTTGCCCACCCCTGCAGTCCAAAGCCGGCTTGCCAAGCTGCCGCCTGCAAATAGAGCGGCACAAACAACAGCAGCGCGAGTACGACCCGGCCTGTTCGCCGTCCCGGCAGATTTGTTCGCACTAACAACCACGCCAGCAACGTCCCGATGGGCACGCTGACAGCGCACGCCGTTCCTGACAGCGCGATCGTATTCAGGACGAGAGACAGAGTTCGCTGGTCCACGAAAGGGCTTTGCTCGTCGATTGACTTGCCGACAGATGAATCGCCGTCGAACGGCGTCATCGTTTATTGGCGATCAGCAATCCTTAGTTAAGGTCTTCGCCTACCAGCTTTTGCTCCACTTGATCGGCCTGCCAAGCAATCGCCGATAGGACGCGGCTGACATCAAGTGGCGTGACCGTCTCGGCCAATTGGTTCGCTTGGAGGACAACCATTTCCGTCTCGCCCACTTTCTTGACGGCGAACGCGCCATGCAACGTCCCCGTGTTGAACCGCAACAAGTCGGCGGCGTTCTTCTCTAAGTAGGGACCGCAAACGGACCAGTAGTTTACCGTGGCGTGGCCGGCGCTGTCAGTTTGACCGCACTCGACCGTGACGATCTGCTTTCGAAGCGTGCCGACGGGCACGGTAACTTGCAGAGCACTGCCCGACTGGGCCACCGCATAGCCAGCCGCATTGCTCACCGCGCGGATTACCGCCACCGGATCGATTGGTGTTGCTGGAGCTAAGCCTGCGAAATCCGGTCCGAGCGAGACGCCTGCGGCCGCAGCGCCAGCAGGGGTCGTGCGCTGTCCGGGCTGTCCGGCGGCCATTGCCTGTTGGATCATGCCTGGCATCATCATACCGAAGCCGGCGCCGAGGCCCATCCCCATTGCACCACTAGTCACTCCACCGCCTCCCTGTTCCGCCAGCTTTGCCATGCTGCTGGCCGCCTGGAACTTCATGAAGGCGTTCAAATCGCCGACGGCCCCCATGGCGCTCCGGGCATCGATCGCCTTCTGAACTTCTTCAGGCGGCGTGATCGAGTTAATGAAGAAATCGACCAGCTCGAGGCCGTACTTGGAAAACTCGTCCGCCACCTTCGCCCGCGTGCCGGCTGCCACGTCATCATACTTTGCCGGCAGGTCGAGCAGGCTGATCTTGAGCGTGCCCAGGTGGTCGGCGAGCCGGGCGACGATCAAATCGCGCAAATACGAACTAACCGCCTCGGTCGTGTATCTGTTTTGCGTTCCGACGAGCGCGCTCAGCAGCAGCGGGGAATTGGACACGCGGAATGAATACTTGCCGAAGCTGCGGAGCCGGACCATCCCGAACTCCGCATCGCGAAACGCGATCGGCTGCAGCGTGCCCCACTTCTGATTGATGAACGTCTGCTTGCCAATAAAGTAGACCGATGCCTGAAACGGCGACTTCTCCCAGGGAATGGTCAACAGCCGAGTCAGGATGGGAACGTTGGCGGTCGTCAGAGTGTGCCGACCTGGTCCGAACGTGTCCAGTGCCTTGCCGTCGCGCAAGAAGACCGCCTCCTGGTTCTCTTGCACCACCAGTTGCGCGCCCAACTTGATGTCGGCGGATCCCTCTGGGGGAATCCGCTGAACAATCGACTGATTCGTGTTGTCGAAGAACTGAATAACTTCCAAGCGGATGGCCATGAGAGAACTCCTAAGCCCGCGGTTCTCGGTGAGTCTCGTACCGAGTCATTAACGCAACACCTCGATCCGGCCGCGAACGCTGTTAGCGCTGGGGTACGGTTTTGCAGGCGACCCGGTGCGCATCGGTATGATACTGGCACAAACGGACCAGGGGTAGGCGGTTTGGCTTACTTTGCCATGGCCTCATCCCGTCGCGACGCCAGATTCGTTTCCACGAGTTGCGCCGTTGAATCCGCATTGGCCCGACGCATGATGATTGCGGCCAATGCCGCTTTCTGCTCTCCCTAAGTCGCCAGCCGCCCTATCTTGGTGAAATTTCCCGCCGATTCGTCTTGGCCGACCTGGGCTGCAATGCTATAGTCCCGACCGCCTTGTCCCCGGAGAGGATGAATTTCGGTATTCCGACGCCTCAATCGCAGGCACACGCCGTGTGCCGTCACGCGTATTCCATTGCCTACAGGTGCGTTTTCGCAATGCGTAGTGCTGGCGGCCGACGACTTCTGCTGAGCCTTTTCGGTCTAATCGCCGTTGCTTCGGCCGGCTGCGCTGACCTGGATTGGCTTCCCTCGTGGGTGCCGTTTCAGGGACCGGCGTCAGACCCACTTCCTGGCGTCAAGACGCCTGCCGAGCGGATTTCGGACCTGCGGAAGCTTTGCGCCGGCGCCTCCAACCACGGCCCGGCCGAGAAGCTTACCATCTCGGAGGAATTGGCTGTCTCGATGCGAGACGAGAAGGATCCGCTGATCCGCGTGGAAATCATCCGGACGCTCGGATACTACCCGAGTCCGTCGGCCGACGCGATTCTCAAGGCGGCACTTAGCGATACAGACCGAGAGGTCCGTGTGGCGTCTTGCGAGGCGTGGGGGCGTCGCACGGACAACGGTGCCGTGGCCCTGCTGGTGGAGACTCTTAAAGGCGACGTGGACAGCGATGTTCGACTGGCAGCGGCGAGGGCGCTTGGCGAAACCCGCAACGCGGCGGCTGTTCCGGCACTCGGCGAGGCTGTGAGTGACTCCGACCCGGCCATGCAGTACCGAGCGGTTCTCGCGCTGGAAAAGATTACCGGCAAGGATTTGGGCCAGAACGTCCAACGCTGGCAGAACTACATCAAGGAGGGGCAGCCTCACGCTGTTCCCACGCTCAGCGAGCGAGTGCGGAGCTGGTTCTGAGCAATGCCAAAGGATACGGAGGTGGTTGTCGCGTAGGGTGCTAGCAGTCGCGGGCGTTCGATAAACGCCGAATCGCCTCTGCCCGGGATCCGAATGACACCAGCAATCATGGGAGCGTTGCCGTTGCTTCCGCGAAAGAAAATACCTACGATAGGGGCGGTTCCGGTCGCGCCGTCTCACCTGCGGATATGCATACCGCATGACGAGCCCGCGGCGTTGCAGCCGGTTTGGTACGGCGCCGGCTATTTCGAAGGCGGTGAACGCATGCAGTCAGTTCGCATCACCGAGCAATTCAAGACGCTGATGGCCGTTGCTCGGCAGATGACCGAATCCGCCGAGGCGGAGGCCATTCTGTTGCTGCTTGAAGGCCCCGCTGAGTGGTCGCGGGTAAAGACCCTGGCCGGCAAGGCGAAGATCGTCGTGGCGGGAAACGTGGCAGAAGAGCTGCTTGGAGCCAAGGAATCCGGCCTGCTCACGGTGCGGCTGGACATGCCAAATGCCCCGGTCTATGAACGTCTGACCCAATCGGTATTGGAGGCCGTGGCCGACGACATGCTTACCGCCGGTTCCAGCGTCGTAGCCTTGTACAGTGGCTTCGACGCCGCTACCGTCGACTCGCTGAGCGTCATCAACCTGGACGAACATCTCAATCGGCTCACCGGTCGCGACTTGCGGCAACTTGAAACTCGTGTGCCGCTGGACACGCTCAAGATCGTCGTCGATCTCGCTGTTGAAATCGGGCGAGAGGGGCGTGAGGGAAAACCGGTCGGAACGCTCTTCGTGGTCGGCGATAGCCGGAAGGTGTTGGCCTCGAGCCGGCCCACCGGTTTCGACCCGGTTCGTGGCTACAGCCGCAAGGAACGCAATCTGGACGACCCGCGGGTGCGCGAGGGAATCAAGGAAATCGCGCAGATGGACGGGGCGATCATCGTCTCGCCGGACGGGGTCGTCGAGGCGGCCTGCCGGTATCTGGATTGCTCGGCCGCCGACGTGACGCTGAGCAAAGGTCTCGGGGCGCGTCACTGGGCCGCCGCGGCCATCAGTCGGGCAACCAATGCCGTGGCCGTGACAGTGAGCCAGAGCAACGGCACGGTCCGCATCTTCCACAACGGCGAGGTCGTTCTTCGAATCGAGCCCTATCTACGCCGCCCGATGGTCTGGCGCGAGTTCGAGTACGAGCCGCCGGCGCCAGAGACGAAGCCGAAGCCCAAGAGCGACGGGGCAGCGTGAGAGACGTCGAGAGCTGAACGCAGGAAGCAAAACTCCGGACTCTGGACGATCGAGTCGGGACTCTCGACTCGGTGCTATGCCGCCCGATCCATCACCAGGTCGACCTCGAACCGCGAGTAGGGCTGGTCGGCTTTGACGACTTTGGCGGAGCGGATCTTGAGGGTGCCCACGAGTTGTCCGCCGGAGTCGACGGCTTCGTAGAGAACGACGCCTGGGTCGTTGGTGAGGCGGCGAGTGAAATGGTGTTGGTTGGCCAGGATGGCCACCAGTTCGCTCGGATCGCCGGTGGTGCCGCGGAGAGTGATCCGTTCGACCCGCTGAGTGGCGTTGAAGTAATAGGTCAACGAGCCGGCTACGTCGCGGAGGCTCGTTCCGCTGACCAAGGGCACTCGGTAGCCCTGCAATTGCAGATAGGGCATGCCCGTCGACACCCGCGGCCATCGCTGCATGACCCACTCGACAGTGGCGTCGAAGCTCAGGACCTCGGCGAGCGATGGGGTTGGCATGTTGGCCAACAACGGAGGACCGGCGGGAGCGGACGGCGCGGACGCTGGTTCAGGCGGGGGCGTCGGAGTCGGCGCCGGCGCTTGCGTTTTGGCCACGGGCTGGGGCGCCGGGGCGGTTTTCGGCGGCGGGCCACTGGGATTCGATCGCAGCTTCCCGGCAAAGTCAGAGGCCGAGAAAAGACTGATCGGGCCGCCCATCGCCAGGGCCAATCCGCAGGCATAGAGCAAGGTGCGCTTGAAGTCCATATCCTATGGATCGGCTGGCGAGAGGCTGTCGCTTGCCGGACCGCCCCGCTGTCCAACCCGTTTTCCCAGCCGCAAGATTGCGTGCAACCGCCAATTGCCGGGCAAACGGAAAAAAGCGAAAGGCGGCAGCGACCATCGCGGGCGACGACGGTCGGCGACGTATTTGCGACTTGTGCGCACGCCCCTCGGGGTGGCGACTTTTGCTAACTGAGAATTCTCGCGGTAAGGCTTGCGGCAGCAAAGAGTTGCGTTGGGCGTCGCGATCCACCCGCAGGCGGCCGCAAACAATGCCCATGCCGCAACTATTCAGACACCGTTTTAAGCGCCCGGAGCGGATGGACAGCGGAATGCGTAGATCGCCCAGCCCAAGGCGTCTCTACCCCACCTCAAATAGGCTGATTTCTCCTTCGCGAGGCGCTCGAGCATTTCTGGAAGATCAGCGTCATCCCGCTCGGTGCGCGCGTAGTCCGCCATCGCATGCCATTGAAGACCTTCGTATCGGTCCCAGTCGTCCTTGCTGCTCACCAGGGTGTGCACGAGGTCGAGCCCTCGCCGCTGGCCTGCTTCAACGTTTTCCGCGTGGCTTCCGAAGGCATCTCTTGTTAGCCCAAGCGCCCGCAAGTACTCGTCCGACGGCTCTCGCGACCAGTACGGCTCGCCCACGATCACCCAGCCGTCGGGCTCGACCATGCCGATGAGCGCGTCCAGAGTTCGCGCGTGCCCGCCGAAGACCCAACTCGCCCCAATGCACGAAGCCAGGGTGAGGCCGTGTGGCTTTTCGGGTTTGAAATCAGCGCCATCCATTTGAATGAAGGTGATTCCTGCCTGTGGCACACGCGCTCTGAGCCTTCGTTCTGCTTCGGCGATGAAGAAGGGCGAGAGGTCCACGCCTGTGCCGCGCACTCCGTAGGCCTCCACCAGACTTATCAGGAATTCGCCCTTCCCGCAGGCGATGTCCACCACACGTGCAGCTGTCGGAAGCTGCACCAGGTCCACCAAGCGTGCGAGCTTCTCCTCGCTCGTGGGATTGCACACCACGAGCTTACGATGAGTGATTTCGTAGAACTTCCACGCATCCATGAATCGATCCCTCCGCTGCATTGTGTATAGGGAGTCTCTCAGTGACATCAGGCCATGGGGCGGGGCTCCGGTTTCGCCATCTCGCAAATCAAGCCGCCGAGAACGCGTTTGCATGACACTTGAGGGCATGACTTTGTTCGCGCCGCTACGGTTCTTCGCCAATTCTGTTGCCCTCTCACCAATCGGACAGCGGTTTCAGCGCGAGCGGCTGCCCGGCGTCGGGCTGGCCGTCCAGGGGCGTGAATAGCACACCCATGCGGAGCCCGCCCGTTTCCGGGAGATGGACCGTCAGCTTGCGCAGGCCCTTGTTCTGGGCCTGCTTTTCCGGCTTCGGCGACGTGGGGAGCGGTTCGCACGGGCGGACCTCGAACCGCGCCTTGGGCGGACCCGACAGTCGAGCCACCAGCGAGACGTTCGCCTGCTGGAGCGTGGCGCTCCGGCCGTCGTCGCTGAGGGTGATTTGGGCCGACGTGTGCATGAACCAC
>JAJFUI010000048.1 GCA_021372555.1 Planctomycetaceae bacterium
GTCAGTTCGGACGACTCGCGAAGCGTGACGCCACCAGCGCTCCACCTCATCACGGCGCGCGAGTTGCCGAACGCCACGCGGGCCAGTTCGGCGACGACGCGATCAGCCGTCACGCCGGTTCTGACTTCCCGAGCCTTCTGCTGCGCAGCGACGGCTTCGGCGACCGGAGTTTTTCCGAGCAGTTGCCGGCCGATGTCTGCCGCCGTCCTCGCCGAGTACCCCGCCCGAATCGCCGCCTGCGTCGCGTTCAAATCGACGAGATACTCCGACACGAACCGCGCCTGCTTCGGCGTCAGCGGTCGAGTCGGTCGGTCGTCGGTCTTGCGCTTCGGCAGGCCCGCAGGGTTACCCGACTGGCCCGGCTGCCATGTGTGCTGATTGGACTTTCCCACGCGGGCTCCAGAATGCAAAAAGCCCTCACGCGGAGGGCTTCATGAAATTTTGGGCGAACGATGCCCAACCGATTGCGAGCCTAACGGGTGTTTTGCGCCTTGTCAATACACCACGCCCCTGCGGTTCAGTTCTACCGGCAACCGCTCGCACGCATCCGCATAGCAATCCGCCCGATCCATCCACTCCAGCACCCAGCGCGACCCCAGCCACACGCTATGCACCGCAGCGCATGCCCCCGTAGGCAATGACCGGATGACCGCATCGACCGTGCGCGCCCGCTGCTGGTCGGCCCGCTCGCAAAGATCCTCGAAACTCTCCGACGACCCACCGGACGACAGGCCAGCCGCGCGCGATGGATAGCCTCGGCCCACCTTCTCGTGACTCATCCAATCCGCCCACTCGGAAAGCAGGCTTTCAAGCGGGGCGATGTCGCGTGCGGTCATATTCAAAACTTCCTTGTGTGGAAGTTCATATTTGCCAGTTGAATATATCTTTTGACCACTCTCCAGAACTTGTAAGCCTCTCGCGGAGAGTCTCCCCAAATGCCCCAATCAAGTTGGTTCCCATGATGGTCAATAGAAAAGCATTGCCATATGCCATTGCGCATCACAATCACCGGCTTTAACCCTTGGCTCCAAGGGTTCACACGCCGGATTGCATGGCCACGTCTTGGCGCGAGGTCGTTCGGTTTCATGCCGTCTTTGTCTCCAATGACTCCCGCACCACGAAAGCGAACGTTTCTAAAGTCATTTCGACCCAAGCATGCGAGCAGTACATCCCGGGGTTGCAGTCGTGCAGGAACATCCGCACCCGCCACGGCTGGCGGGAGGCGCGATAGGCAAGCGCCGGCCTCCGGTCGGTCTCCACTGACTGGTTGACCGCCTGTACCCACCAAGCCTCCCGGAATCCGCTCTCCACGCGCTTGCACTCGATTGCCCATCCCGGCACGTCGAGGCCATCGGCCCCGCCGTTGCGCGCCTGATCGACGTTGCGACGGACGCAGGTGCCGAGCAGGTCGGAGAGGATGCCGAATAGCTCGCGCTCGCCGCGCTGGCCTTTATTCCGCTGCGATACGCTCATGCTCATCCGTCCCCGGTTCGTAGCTGAAATCCCGACACGTCCGAATCGCCCAGCGCTCGTGCAGCATGCACCGCAACGCCCCGCCGATATGCCCGGCAGAGTGACGGCAGGACCAGCAGGACAGGCGCTTAGTCATGCCAGGTACTCACTCAGCGGCGGCACCCGCAGCCGCTCCGGCTCGCATTGCAGCGCGGCCGCCATCGACGCGACGCGATTCAACGGCAGCGACTCGCGCCCAAGCTCAAAAGCACCGATTTGCGCGCGCGTCGGATAGCCGACCAGCATCGCCACGTCGTGCTGCGACATGCGCAGGGCAATGCGGCGCAGCTTGATAAACGCGCCCACCTCAGCGATCCGCGCTTTCCGAGCCTCGCGGGCCGGCGCTTGCGCCTCTCGACGCGCCCGAAGCTGTGCGTGCAGATTGGCGGCATTAGCCCGCTGCACCGCGAGCCAGTCCGCATGCGACAGGCGCACGGGCTTTGCGGCCACTTTGCGCTTGCCCTGCGGCACGGGCGGCAGTTTCGGCATTAACACCACCTTCGGAACCTCGACGGGCGCCGGCCATTGCAGCCGGTCAACGTCCACCAGATGACGCACGGTACGCGGGGTGCCACGCAGCTTGGGCGGGCGGATTTCGCCGAGCAGTTCGGAGGCCGTAATCATCCCGCCACCCCCGGCACATTCGGACTCACCCACTTGCGATAGGCCCGCACAATCGCCGCGTGATGCGGCGCGGACGGTTGCCGGACGCCTCGAATCCACTTGCCGACCGTCGACTTGTCGGGATGCCCGATCTCGCGCGCTACGTTGCCGATGTTGTGCAGCTTGAGCAGCAGCGCGCCGAGCAGCCTTGGCCAGTCCGCGTCGATCTTCGGCACCACCGGCTCCGGCACCTCTCCGGTTCGCGTGTGCATGGGCTGAGAGACTGCCGAGCAAAGCGTGATAAACGTGATGCCGGCGTCTGGGTTGTGGTCTAGGCGGGCGGTTCTCATGCGAAAAGCCTCCAGTACTTCGCCGCCAGCACAAGCGCCGACCCAATGACGCCGCCCCCAATCGCGCATAACCAAGTTTCGAGTCTGCTCATCTCGTCGCCCTCGCTATCCCTGCGTCTCCGACATACAGCACCGCCCCGTCCAGCAACTCCCGGGGCAAGTCCCCCAGCGACGGCACTCCCGGCCCGTCGCGCTCGCATTCGTAAATCGCTGTTGCCTCGCCTGTAACAATCCTAAACCTGATGGGCCCGTTGTCAACGTGAGCAGGCACTAACTTGGTGAGTTTTCTTGACTCGCTACCGCTTGCCACGGGTCACCCACTTCGCCGCGCGCCGCTGGTCGATGTCCCCGACTCTCAGCGTCTCCAGGTACGCGCCACGGTCTTCCGCTGCTCGCCACGCCTTGACGTACTCAGCCGTCCTCGCCAGTGCAGCCTTGCGCTGTCTGCGGTAGTAGGCGCGTCGAAATCGGCGCATCTTCTCGGGGTTTTCCTCTGCCCACTCGGCCGAGGCCATGTTCTTTTCGAGCTTCTTGTCGGCATCGGCTGTGGCATACCCAGCGCGTCGCTTTGCGTTGATCGCTTCCTTGTTCGCTGCATACCGCTCGCGCTTCTTGCGGTACAACTCTTCGCGGTTTTTCTCGATGTACGCCCGGTCATACGCACGCCGTCTCGGCTCCCGCACCTTCCCGTCCGGCAGCGTGACAGCCCGTCCCATGAGCATATCGCCTAGGGTCGTCATGCCGCAGCCCTCCGGGACGCCTTGAGGCTTTCAAGGTCTAAGCCCAGCGCATCCACTGCCGACCGCACCGCGATGTCAGGCATGGGCTCACCATCCGCCCAACGGTCGAGGATCGCCCGAGCCCATTCGCGGCTTCGTCCGGCCGGAGCGTTGCCAATCTCTGTCACCTTTCCCTTAAGCCATGCGCGGGCCTTGGTTGCGTAGTCGCGGTCGGCAGGCACCATCGGCAGGCCGTAGCCCGTCAAACCGCGCTCAGGCGCTACCGGCCGCACTGTTCGCCCTTGTCGCTGCGCGTTGTGGGTTCGGCAGTACCAAGGGCCGTCGCCCGTCGTCGCGTCGCTGATCGTGCCGCGCTCGTTGCAGCGGATGCCGTAGTCGTCCCACGGGCACTGTCGGTCGATGCCGTCCCCTTGCTGCGAGTCGGCGGACGAGTAGGCGCGGAACTTGGTCCCGCAACCCTTGCACTCGTGGGCGGTTGCAGCGTTCGTCACGCCGCAGGAGCTGCAGAGTCGGTTACGCATTGGCGAGTGCCTCCGCTAGGTACTGCTCGAAATTCGATGGTCGGAAAAGGGTCGATGGCCTTAAAAACTGCTCCATCTCGGGATCGTCTAGCCACTGCTGCCCCTTGTGGACCAGCATCCGCTTGATGTCCTCCACGGGCGTGTTCTTGAGCCTGGACTTGATGAGGTTCACGGTCGGCGGTACCTCGCGATAGGCCCTGCCGGTCATGTTGCGTAGGAAGGTCAGGACTTCTCGAACTTGGGCCATCTGGTCAGGCTTGCCTGACAAGGGGGTTTTATTCTTTGGTTCTTGGTTCTTGGTTCTCGGTTCTTGGTTAGCCGTAACATCACGCGTGACAGGTTGTGTGACATCACGGTCCGTCACGCCGGATGTCACGCGTGACAACAACTCTTGGAGGTCGCGTGTAGGGGTGTCGAAATCCGGGACAACGCCGTGACATCGCAGTTCTTCAAACAACTGTTTTCGACGTTCGCGGGCACGTCTTTGCCGCTCGCGTTCGCTCTCGCGCTTGTGCTCAATGTCCGGAATGTCCTGCACATGCTTAGCGATCTCGGCGTCTGCGCGCTTCTGGTGGTGCCCGTCTTCTCGCAGTTCGAAGAACTCGGACAGCACGACTTCGACAGCATCGCGCTCTTGCTTGCTGGTCGCCCGGACAAGCCGACAGACTGCCGCCGCATCGGCAGGAAGCGGTTTTTCCTCAGCGTAATACCACCGGAGCATCCGTGAATAAGCCGCATCCTCCAACATCGACAAATGGGCCGTAGCTTGGGCGTAATCGCCGATGTGGTGCTGGTAGTAGTGCATGCGTGTCTCCGGGCAACTCTTCGAAGCCTAATAGTCCCTTATTTGATACTGATACGCTCGTCCCGGTCGACCCGTGTTAGCGCGTTCCTTGCACAGGAATCCTTTCTCTACAAGCCATCGAATGCCGTTCATTACGGTTTTGCGGTTCTGTCCTGTCGCGGAACAAATCTCGTCGATAGAAGGCGACGATCCTCCGGCCGCAGTCGAACAATTCGCCAGAGCGACCAAAATAAACTTGGCGCTAGACCGCTCGACTTTTTGAGACAAAGCCCAATCGACGGCCGTGCCGCTTACTTCGTGGTCCTTGCTCACTCTGACTGCCTCCACTGAATCTCGACGCGGTGCGCCTCCGCTTCCCTGCGCGCCTGTTCCTCCGCGTCCCACGCATCCCCCAGCCTCTGCCGCTGGCAGTCGTGCCACAGCTCGTGGACGAGGACAGCGGGGTCCGTGGATCGCGTGTAGACCGTGCCTCGTTCG
>JAJFUI010000052.1 GCA_021372555.1 Planctomycetaceae bacterium
GTCGGCCAGTTCCGTCGCTTCGCCGAGGAAACCGGCTACAAGACCGAGGCCGAGCGCGACGGCACCGGCGGCTGGGGATACAACCCGAAAACCGCCAAGTGTGAAGGCCGCGACCCAAAGTACAACTGGCGCAACCCCGGCTTCGCCCAAACCGACGACCACCCGGTCCTCAACGTCACGTGGTACGATGCCGTGGCCTTCTGCCAATGGCTTTCGCACAAAGAGAAAGAGGACTACCGCCTGCCGACCGAAGCCGAATGGGAATATTCAGCCCGCGCCGGCGCCACCACCAGATACGCCAACGGCGACAACCCCGACGCCCTAGCCAAAATCGGCAACGTCCTAGATTCGACCGGCCGAACCACCTTCCCGCACGTCCAGGAACTCGACATCCCGCCCAGTGGCAATCTGCGGTTCACCGTCCCGGTTGGCCAGTTCCCGCCCAACCGCTTCGGCCTCTGCGACGTTCACGGCAACGTCTGGGAATGGTGCTCCGACTGGCACGGCGAAGACTACTACGCCCACTCGCCTACGGACGATCCCAAAGGTCCGCCATCCGGCCGCGTCCGCATTCGCCGAGGCGGCGGTTGGAACAGCTTCCCCCTTTGGGCTCGCGCCGCCATGCGAAACTGGAACACCCCCGGCAGCCGCTGCGTTAATCTCGGCTTCCGCATCGCCCGCAGCACTCCGGCCAGCCAGCGCAAGCAGCCGGCCGTCGAAAGGACCGGAGCGAGAGCCGGAACGGCGGTCAGACAAGAGGGTCGCGTGGCAGCCGAACGGCCGTCGACACGGAACCGCGTTGGGTCGCCAGTTGATCGAACCGTTGGGGCGGCAGTTGATCGAACCGTTGGGGCGGCAGTTGTACTGCCGACCCGCGACGCCGACCTCACCATCGTCTTTGCCGGCGACGTCATGCTCGACGGCGGGCCCGGCCACGCGATCGTCTACGGAACCGATCCCTTCGCCGAGTTCGACGCGATCCTCCGCAGCGCTGACATCGCTGTCTGCAACCTCGAATGTGTGCTGGCGCCCGGCGGCCGACAAGCGCACAAGGTGTTCACGTTCCGTGGCCCCAAACAAGCCGTCCCGCTGCTCAGCCGATACTTCACGGCCGTCTCCCTGGCCAACAACCACACTGGCGATTGGGGCCCCGACGCCTTCGAACGTCAGTTGACCGTGCTCTCGGACGCAGGCATGGAGGTCTTCGGTGGTGGTCGCAACAGCCACGAGGCCCGGCAGCCGCTGATCCTTGAACGCAACGGCCTCCGCATCGCGCTGCTTGCCTATTGCGGTTTCCCGCCGCGCTCGTTCGCTGCCGGTGAAAAGACGCCTGGCGTCGCCTGGATGAACGAGAACGAAATGCTCGAAGACATCGCCGCCGCCCGCGACAAGCAACATGCCGATATAGTAATCCCGTTTCTCCATTGGGGTCGCGAGGAATCGCCAAAGCCAGCCGACACGCAGCGTGTCCTCGCCCATCGTCTCATCGATGCCGGTGCGTCGGCCGTGATCGGCGCCCATCCCCACGTCACACAGACGATCGAAACCTATCGCGACCGCCCGATCGTCTACAGCCTCGGCAATTTCGTCTTCGACTACTTCCCCAACGACCCCGCCGTCTGGACCGGCTGGCTCGTCCGCCTATCATTAAAGCGCTCCGGCGAAATCAGCCTCGATAAGTTCCCCTATGAGATCGACCGCGTCGGCATCCCGCATCCGGTCGCTTCTCAGGAGGCGACAACCACGAAGCGGTGACCGTTCTGCGGCGCGAAGCGAGTCGCAGCATGAGGAAGAAAGTCGTCGTCAACGACCTGATGCAGCACGGCTACGTCTACTACCTGACGGAGCCGCCGGGCGAAAACTTCCATCCCGACTTCAAGCCTGAACTCACGCCCGCCGAGATGCTCGCCCTTGGCGTCTTCGGCGGCAAGTACATGACCGACTGCGCCGAAGAGTTTCCCGAGGAATGGTTCCGCGACGCCAAGCTCTGCCATGCTCGACACGATCCTGAGCTGAACTTCTTCGGCGTCAACGCCTCCAAGCCGCTCTGGTACTGGCAGGCCAAAGGCTGGATCTACCCCGACGATCCCCGCGGCTGGTTCCAGTGGTATTGCCGCTATTATATGGGCCGCCGCTGTGCGGACGACGATCGCCAAATCCGCCGCTGGCGAGCCATGCAGCGGCACATCGCCCAGTTACGAAAGAATTGTCGCCCGCGCGACCTCAGTTGCCGCCGCAAGCAGCGTCAAGCCCTGCTCCACTGGGCCTACGACAGCCGAAAAATCTGAGCGGTTCTCCCCTCTCCCTTTGGGAGAGGCGCCGGGGGTGAGGGCCACGGAGCCAGCTCAGCCGCCTTGCGATGGCCGCCTATTGCTCCACTTGCGCAATCTTCATCGCCAGCAAATCGATCTGGCTCTTCAGATCGGTCAGCAGAAGTTGTGGGCTGGCCCCGCCGGCAAAATGCGAATAGAACGTCGTGGCCGCCGGCCCCTGCGCCGTCCCGAGCAGCGTCGTCGCACTCTTCAAATCATGAAGCTGCTCGTCTACGTCTTGCAGCTTGGCCGCCGCCTCCCGGTTATTGCGCCACAGCCGATCAAGTTGCAGCACCAACCCGACCAGCAGCGCCACCTGACCGATGATCGCCACCGAAAGCCCGAGAGTCCAGAGCCCCGGCCGATCCGCCAGTAGCGAACCGCACAGCAGGAGCCCGCCGCTAAGAAAACCCATCGCGCCCAGTCCCAAGGCAACCCAAGTCACCACAACCAACACCCGCGCGACATTGTCTTCCTTTTCCTGTCGCGGCCGGCCAGGTTGCTCGATTTGCGGTGTGTGCATCGGCGGAACTGCCGCGTGGGCCGCGTCCACCCGAACCGCCGGTTGCGGCCCGGCCTTCGCCGGCTGCGGCTCCTTCGGCTTCGGGGACCACAGCGCCCGCTCGATGTCCCGCAACTGCTCGCCCACTTCCCAATCATCCAAGAACGGCATCGGGTCGCGCAACCCAAAACCGCCGCTCGATGTGTCACATTCCGCGGCTGCGCAAGCCTCCGGACCGGCAACAACCGCTGGTTGCGGCGGCATGGTGCCCGCGCGCAGCTCCTCACCGCATCGGGGACAGCACAATGTTTGGCTGTCGGCCGATGGCAGCGCAGGCACGTCCTGGCGGCAGTCTTTGCACCACATGGTGTTCATAGAATCGGCACTGCGGCTAATACACTGTACGGATTCTGCAAACTTTGTCGTCTAGGGTGTCGGGCCGGGCACCCTGGGCGATGTGGAGAACCCCATCTTACCGAACGAGAGCCGCACCGTCCCCTCCCAAGTTACGAAACCATGCCGCCGTCTTCGCCTGATTCCCAAAAAAGCGTTTGCAATAAAGCCCCGCACGCGATAGTTATTAGCAAATACCGTAGAGCTCTCGGCGCGCGGGTGCCCCCCGCCGGCCGACAGCCAGCGGGCCAATCTGAGGCGTTGGGCCACTTGTTTGGAGGACTGATCTAATGGCACGTCGATCGGCGCATTCCCACGACCCCCGTCGCAAAACCCCCGCCGGCAAACGCCGCCTCCGGGTCGAGAACCTCGAACCGCGGCTCGTCCTCAGCGCCGGCATCCTCCCTCATCAGGCCCACGCTGCTAGCGTCGCGGCCGCCGCGGCCACCGTCGTCACGATCAACCCCACCGCCGACGCCTACGTCAGCAGCAGCACGCCGACGACCAATTACGGAAACATCGGCGATCTGCTTGTCCAAAACAACACGGCCCGAGGCAGCGCCAGCGCAAGCGACGCCTACCTCAAGTTCGATCTGAGCGGCATCAGCGCCCCCGTGACCAAGGCCGTGCTGAACCTCACGCCGTTGGCAATCAAGGCCGGCGCCGGTTCCGTGATGATCGGCGTCCAACTCCTCCGCGACAACGCCGACGCCTGGGTCGAAGGTTCCGGTGGCACGAGCCGAAGCTCCACCGGCCCGATCACCTGGTACAACTCGCCCGATGGCTACGGCCAGATCGTTACCCTCTCCGCATCGCAACTGAGTGGCTCGACGCCTATCTCGATCGACGTCACGCAGTTGATCAATCAGAAGTTCAACGCCAACGGCATCACGAGCTTCATCATCGGCGTCATTTCGCCTAATAAGTTCGGCCCCACGAAGCCTGACGCGTGGTCCATTGACTTTGCCTCCCGCGAGAACAGCAATGCCGCACTGCGTCCCACATTGTCGCTGACAGCCGCCACCACGGATCCGCCGCCGACGGTCGTCCAGCAGCCCAAGGTCGAAAGCCAGACGGACACCACTGCCACCCTCTCCGTTCTAGGCGACGATACCACCGACGGTCAAAGCAACCTCGTCTACACGTGGTCCGTTGCCTCGCCCGCCGGCGCGGCCGCGCCCACCTTTAGCGACAACGGCACCAACGCCGCGCAGAACACGACCGTCACCTTCCATCAGGCAGGCACGTACGTCTTTACGACCAAAATCACCGACAAGGTCGATGGCCTCTCCGTCACCACCAGCACCGTTACCGTCACGGTTACACAAACGTTGACCGGACTGGTCATCACGCCTTCGAACCTGACAGCAGCTATCGGCTCCAGTCAACAACTGACAGCCTCTGGCATCGACCAGTTCGGCAAGTCGATGACCCTCGCCACTGGAACGGTAACTTGGTCCGCGCTCCAAGGTTCCTTTAGCGGCGACGCGACCGGCGGCGCCGTCACTTACGTCGCCCCCGCTACCGCGACCACGGACACGGTCACTGCCACCGCCGGCTCCTTCACAGCCAGCGTCACCGTGTCCGTCGTCAAAGCGAACTATCTCGGCCTGTCGAACGCCGAACTGGCCGCCTTGACCCAGAGCCTCGACGCGGACGGATCGATCAACCGTGCCGACATGATCCAGATCCTCGACTGTATCGAGAGCGAGAGCGATGGCGTCGTCGATGCCGCGGATCTCAGCGACCTCAAAACGATCTTGAAAGACTCCCCGACGCTCAACATCGTTAGTTACGTGGCAGTCTTGGCCAACGATGTTGTTAACGGCAGCGTCGCTAACGCCCATTATCTGAGCCAAACGCTCGGCAACCTCGCCGTCGGCAGCTCCAACACGGTTCTCGAAAAGCTCATCAATAAGTGGTTCTACGGGACCGATCTGCCCGCCACCGGCGGCTACAGCTACGACACCGCCACCGCCGGCACGCTGTATAGCACTTCCGGTCCCTCGCACGCCAACGAGAAGCAGGGCGATCTCGGCGACTGCTATCTGCTTTCGAGCCTCGGCTCCATCGCCGACAGCTCCCAGGCTGCCATCAAGAACATGATCATCGACAACGGCGATGGCACCTGGACCGTCCGCTTCTACTACAACGGCGCCGCTGACTACGTGACCGTCAATAGCCAATTGCCCGTCGATTCCCGCGGCAATCTTGTCTTCGACGGCTACGGCGCCAGTTCCGCCAGCACGAGCAACGTCCTTTGGCTGGAACTGATCGAAAAGGCCTACGCCCAGTGGAACGAAACCGGGCGCACCGGGCGCAGCTCAAATTCCAATAGCTACATCAGCATCGAGGGCGGTTGGATGGGCGATGTCTACGCCCAAACCCTCAACTGCGCAGACACCAGCTACAGCCTCCGCACCAGCAGCGCCCAGCAAGCCATGGTCGCCGCCCTCAGCGCCGGGAAGCCCGTCACCATCGGCACCGTCACCTCGCCGTCTTCCAGCACCGGCCTGTACGGCAATCACGCCTACAACGTCCTGAGCTACGACAGCACGGCCGGGCTGTTCACGCTCTACAACCCGTGGGGAAGCAACCAACCCGCGAAGCTGACTTGGAGCCAACTGGTCGCCAACTGCTCCGCGTTTGCCATCGGCGACACCTCGGCAGCCTCCGTGGCCAGCCTGCGAGCGTCGCTCGTTGCACCTCGCGCGGTCGCCCCGATCCAGACGGCTACCGATGCCTCCGCTGAATCCATCGCCCAGCCGACGAGCGCAGCGTCGCGGGAGACCCAAGCCGCCCGGCCGAAAACTTCCGCCACCGACGCGGTCTTCGCCAGCTATGCCTCGTTCGATCGACTGTTGCCGTCGGCCGTCGCCGCAATGAGTGAGCGAACCGCCTCATCGCCGGCGGCCAGCGCCGAAGAGTCGTTCACCGCAGACCTCGACGAGTTGCTCGTCGCCGGCCTGCTGTAACGGCAATCCTAAAACACACCGTGCAACGGCCCGCCCGGTGCCGCCA
>JAJFUI010000057.1 GCA_021372555.1 Planctomycetaceae bacterium
GTCGACCGTGCCCGGAATGGACCAAGGCGTCTCATCGTCGTTTGCCGCCCGCAACTCCAGCGTGTCCGGCCGAACGCCGAGCGATGCTGTCGTCACCGATCCGTTGATGCGGTGCAGCAACGGCTTTTCGATCGGCACTCGCAGGCTCGCCGATTCGAACCACTTTCGACCCGCTTCCTCGCGCAAGCGACCATCGAGGAAATTCATCGCTGGGTTGCCGAGGAAGGTGGCGACGAATCGATTGGCCGGGGCGTCGTAGATCTCCGACGGCGTACCGCACTGCTGGAGCCGCCCGTCGCGAACCACGGCGATCCGATGGCCCAGCGTCATCGCTTCCTCTTGATCGTGGGTGACGTAAATCGTCGTCGTGCGCAGCTCGGCGTGCAGCCGCTTGAGTTCGACCCGGGTGCGGGCCCGCAATGGGGCATCGAGATTCGAGAGGGGCTCATCGAGCAAAAAGACCTTGGGCCGACGCACCACCGCACGGCCCAACGCCACGCGCTGACGCTGACCGCCCGACAACGCGTGCGGCTTCCGCTCCAACAGCCCCTCAAGCCCCAGCAACCGGGCCACCCAAGCCACTCGCCGAGCGATCTCGTCCCGTGGGCACCGTCGCCGCCTCAGCCCAAAGGCCATGTTGTTATACACCGTCAGGTGCGGGTACAACGCCTGGTTTTGAAACACCATCGCCACATCGCGATCCCGGGGTGGCAGTCGGTTGACGGTCCTCTCGCCGATGCGGATTGTCCCGCTGGTCGGCATTTCCAACCCCGCGATCATTCGCAAGGTCGTCGACTTTCCACAGCCCGACGGCCCCACCAGCACGAGCAACTCGCCGTCGCGGATGTGCAGATCCATCCCCTCGACGGCCCTCACGCCGCCGGGATAAGTCTTGCTTAGATTGTGGAGTGTCAGGTCGGACACGATCAACCTGCGTTGTGCGTTGCTTGAGACTCCGACCAAGTAAGATAACACGTGACGACTCGCGTGCCTATTGCCTCACCGCCTTGTGTCGCACATGGTATAGCGTCAGCCAGAAGAACCCGGTCGGCCGTGCCCTAAGCGGTTCCACCCTTGCCCTCGTATCCTCACCGGCCTGCCGTTGTCCTCGCAATCGGTCCGACCGTTGCTCGCGTGGCACGCAGGTAGTCGTCGGGCGCGAGAAGCATCTGCTGGCCACGCACGCCTGCGGACACGGCGACTACGTCGAACAGTTGAATCTGCTCGTCCACATACACCGGGTAGTCTCGCTTTCCGGCCAATGCAGTCACGCCGCCGCGGATGTAGCCGGTCAGCGGCTGCACTTCCTTAAGCGGCGCTAATTCGACTTTTTGATTGTCGGACAGTCGCGCCAACGCCTTCAGATCGATCTCGGTGTTGCCGGGCACGACGGCCAGAAGAACGCCGTGTCGGTCGCCGCGGGCGACGAGCGTCTTAAACACCTGGTCCGGCGGCAGCCCAATCGCGCTGGCCACCTTTTCCGCACTCAGATCGTCCGGCGAAACCTTGTACTCTCGAACCGCGTACCCAATCCCCAGTGCATCGAGAGCCCGCATGGCGTTGGTTTTCATGATCGTCGTTCGAAGAACCTCGCACTTACTACTCCGCTCCTACTCGACGTGGAGCCCCGCTGCTCAGTAAGTCTAGCGATATTGGGTCACTGCGGCTAGAATGGGCCCATGCGCGTCATCTCGCTCCAGTCCGGCAGCAACGGCAATTGCATCTACGTCGAGGCCGAAAGCGTCAACTTGCTCTTCGACGCGGGGATCAGCGGCAGCAGGGCGAAGGAGCGGCTCGCGCGCCACGGGCGCGACATCGCCAACGTCGACGCGGTGTTGATCTCGCACGACCACGTTGATCACGCCCGGAGCATGGGCATTTTCCACCGCAAGTTCCGGTTGCCCATCTACGCGACAGCCAAGACGTACGCGGCTGCCAGTCGCTACGGCTTGGGCGAGATCGCCGAACTTCGCCATTTTGCCGCCGGCGAGAGACTGCGGTTCGGCCCCGTGACGGTCGAAACCGTTGCGACGCCGCATGACGGCGTCGATGGCGTCGTGTTCGTCGTCGATGATGGCTGCCATCGCCTTGGCATCCTGACCGATCTGGGACACGTCTTCGACGGCTTGGAGTCCATCGTCGATTCATTGGACGCCGTCCTGTTGGAAAGCAACTACGACGCCGACATGCTCGCGCGCGGGCCCTATCCGCCGTTCCTCAAGGAACGCATCAAAGGGCCGGGCGGGCACATCTCCAACGTCGAGGCGGCCGCACTGCTGCGACGCAAAGCATCCGAGCGAATGCAATGGGCGTGCCTCGCGCACCTTTCGGCCGATAACAACACGCCCACGCTGGCCTTGAAGACGCATCGCCAAGTTGTGGGACCCCGGTTGCCGATCTTTGTCGCGTTGCGGGACGAAGCGACCGACGTGATGCAGGTGCAGTAGGCATTCTGTTCCCTCGCGCTTCTTGGCGAGCCTCGGCTTGGGAGGCCGATTCCCGGACGGCCTCGGGGCCAAGGTGTCCGCTCGCAATTGCCCCTTTCGCGCCACGCCAATCCGCCTGCACTGACCGCCGCCTGCATACAATAGTGCGGTCGCATCAGCGAAAGGATTGAGCAATGCCCAACCGCTTGGCCATTGAATTGAGTCCGTACTTGCTTCAACACGCGGAAAATCCCGTCGAGTGGTTTCCGTGGGGCGAAGAGGCTTTCGAGCAGGCACGCCAGCAGCAGAAGCCAATCTTCTTGTCGATTGGCTACGCCTCGTGCCACTGGTGCCACGTCATGGCGCACGAGAGCTTCGAAAACCCGGCCATCGCGAAGCTGCTGAACAAGAAGTTCATCAGCATCAAAGTCGACCGCGAGGAGCGGCCCGACCTGGACATGGTCTACATGGAGGCCGTGCAGCTAATGACCGGCCGCGGAGGCTGGCCAATGTCGGTGTTCCTAACGCCCGCCGGCGAGCCATTCTTCGGCGGCACCTACTGGCCGCTTCATGCGCAAGGCGGAACGCCCGGCTTCGACCAGGTCCTGCGGGCAATCGCCGACGTATGGCACGCCCGCGGAGACGAGATGCGGGAAAACGCCAAAGGCATCGCGCAGTTGCTTCGCGCGGCAATCGGCGAGGCCGCGCCGACGCACTCGCAGGGAGGTCGGTCGGATTCCGCGATCGCCGACATGCGCGCGATCCAGAAAGCCTCCGACGAGGCCGAGATGACGCTGCGACAATCCTTCGACCGCCAGGACGGCGGCTTCGGCGCCGCTCCACGGTTTCCGCAGCCGTTGGCCCTGCGATGGCTGCTGCGCCGATGGCGCGCGACCGGTGAGGATGACCTGCTGCGGATGGTCACGACAACACTCGATCACATGGCGGCCGGCGGCGTGTTTGACCAACTCGGCGGCGGCTTTCACCGGTACGCGGTCGACTCGCGGTGGCTCGTGCCTCACTTTGAGAAGATGCTTTACGACAACGCGATGTTGGCCGTCTGTTACCTTGAAGCGTGGCAGGCTACCGGCGAGCAGGCGTACGCCGAAGTGACTCGACAGACGCTCGACTATTTGCTGCGCGACATGACTGATCCGCTCGGCGGCTTCTACGACGCGGAGGACGCCGATAGCGAGGGGCAGGAGGGGAAGTTTTACCTCTGGACGCCGGCCGAAATTGAAGCAGTGCTTGGCGGCGAAGCGGCAACGACATTCTGCGAGGCGTACGATGTGACGCCAGAAGGCAATTTCGAGGGACGCAATGTCCTGAACCGGCTGGGCAGCGTTCAATCGCCCTTCGGCCGCAACGAGATTGCGCAGCTTGCCGACGCCCGACGCGTGCTCCTCGCAGAACGCAGTCGCCGAGTGCGGCCCGGTCGGGATGACAAGATATTGGTGTCGTGGAACGCCCTGGCCGTCGAGGCCTTCGCCCTGGCGGGCGCGGCGCTGGCCGAGCCGCGCTACAGTTACACAGCCCAGCGTGCGGCCGATTTCCTCTGGACCCGTGTGCGAGCTGCCGACGGTGGGCTTCTGCGCTATTGGCGGGCAGGCCAAGCACGCCAAGACGCCTTTCTCGACGACTACGCCGGGCTGGCCAACGCGATGGTAACGCTGCATGAGACCGACGGCCGCCACCTCGGCCAGGCCTCGACGCTTGCCGATCAAATACTGACGCGCTTCGCCGATTCGTCGCGGGGCGGCTTCTATTTTTCACCCAAGAACGACACGCTGATCGTGCGGCCGAAGGACGCCCTCGATAATCCGCTCCCGAGCGGCAACGGGCAGGCAGCTATGCTCTTTACTCGGCTGCACGGGATCACGGGGCGCGACGATTTTCTGGCCGCGGCGCAAGGAACGTTCCACGCCTGCCTGGCCTGGATCGAGCAAGCGCCGACCGCGACATTTCAATTGCTCTTGGCTGCTGGCCTGGCGGAATCGCTGATGCCGGCCGGAAAGACGCCCGAATGAGCTGCGACAAGCAGCGCGCCGCTCAATGCTCGCGACACAATCGCCGTTCGCTATTCTTCGTCAAATGCCAGCTTCGGCCCCTCGGCAATCATGCGGTCGATTTGTTTCCGCGCTTCCTCGCGCGATAAACGCACCTGTGGCAACCGGATGTCGATGTCGGAAGCGTCTGGCCCTTCCTCGGCAGGCTCGTATCCTACCTCGTCGAGTTCCCGTTCCAAGGCGTCGAGCCAACCGGGCAACTCGTAGCCGGCGCCCGAAGGTTGGGCGGTAAAACGACCGATTTCCTCCTCGAATCGCTGCATCGCCGTGGCTTCGCGGCCATTGCGCAGCTCTTCGACGGCCGGTCGCATGAGCGCGCAAAGCTGGTCTATCTCCATCGGGCGAACAAATCGCTCGGCAAACCGCTGCGCGATGCTCGGCAGATGCATGCCGTACTTCTTGCAGAGCCGATCAAAGCGTTCGAGGTGTTCCTTGGCCATGGGCGCGGTACGGCTGGCGACCGCGCGACGCCATACCTCGGCCGCGCCATCGCGTCCGCCGCGCACGAGCACCTGGTGGGCGAGCATCACCGGTCGAAGGTTCCACGCCAACCGCTCGTAGTGCGCACGCAGCCGGAGGAAATCCAGCAGCGTATAAAGCATCTCGCCGCGATCGGACTGCGTGGTGATGCTGTTGTAGTCGATGTACTCGCCGTAGTTCTCCAGCACCGCCTCGAGCGCTGTCGAGAGCCAGTGTGCGGCCTCGTCCATGCCGATGCTGGCGTCGAGATCGGCGACCAACCGAATCGGTTCTTCCGACTCGGCCTCCTCACGCAGGGTTTCCAGATATTGCGGCACGCCCTGATGCAAGATCCCGCGGACATTGCCAAGGCTCAAGAACTGCTGCGTAAACAGGTCGCCGCCGTAGCTCTCGATGAACTGCTTGAGACTCCGCCACTGTTGCGGATCCGACACGCTTTCCAAAACCGACAGCCGAACTCGCCGGCTGTGAACCAACCAGCAACGGAGCAAGACCTCGACGGCCGCTTCCAAGCAGTCAACCAGTTCGGAATCGGCGCGGCGGGAAAACTCGGCCGATCCTTTCTGGCGTTTCTTGCGGCCCCATTCGGCGGAAGAAACCACCAGGCAGTGGACGATGGCCTTGCAGCCGGCCTCAAAAACCACGTCAAACTCCGTGGTCGCGCCGGGGCCGATCGGATGACGCCGGTCGCGCAGTTGCGCGGCCTCGCGCTCCGCCACCACCTCCAAGAGCCGACAGCTTTCCGCCAGCAAGCCGAGCCGCGGCAAGCTGCTCAGCAGCCGTCGCAGCAAATGTTGCAGACTCCGGGACGCCGCAATACGCCGCGGGTCGCCGCCCCGGGCAAGCGATACGTACAGCAGCGGCTCTTCGGAAAAGGATGGGAGCAGAGCCGGCCAAAGACGTCGTACCTCCGCCGGGTCGCCCCGCAGCATCGCCGAAAGCACCTCTCCGGCGACCTTCTCCCAAGCCGGCGCATCGCCGACCGGCGGCGGAGCTTCCATCGACGCCCGGATGGACCGCGCCGCATCGGCTGTCTCGATGCTGGTCTGGATGATCTCTTCGAGCAGCGTCTCCTTGACGCTTCGACGACGATCGTACTCGGCCAGCGACTCCTGAGTGCCGCGCGGCGACGGAATGCGGTGGGCGTGCACCGAATCCATCAAATCAAGCAACTGCCGATGGTTCCTCTCCGCCTGTTCGAGCCAACCAGCGAGCACCTCGTCGCGGTCGTGCGCCGCGGTCGCTTCTCCCGCCGGGGCCGGACCACCGTGAGACTCTGCGTCGCTCCGCAACGCCATCGAGCCTCCGGCCGCCACTTTCCACAACTGCGCCAACGTACCAAGGAAGCCCAGACGGCTAAAGATCCGCTCTGCCTCGCCGACGAGTTCGAATTCCGTGGACGACGGTCCAGTTTCGTACATCTCCCCTTCGATACCGTCGTCGGCTGTGTCGCGGTAGGTCACATGCTCGTACGCCGCGCCAAACAAATTGTCTTCGTCCTCAAACTCCTCTTCTTCCTCCTCGTCCTCTTCCTCCTCCAGTTCCTCCCCTTGTCCCGACATGCCAAGGACCTCGGCCGCCATTTCGAAGTGCGGCGTCTGCCAGTATTCCTCGGCGTTGGCTTCGAGGTAGTCGAGGAACTTTCGGGCCATGGCCCAGCGTTGCGGAGTGGATGTCGCCGCCTTCGCATCATTGCGCCAAAGGTCGTCCATCCACGACATGGCTAAATCGTGGAAAGAAAAATCCTCTTCGACGAGGGGGATTTCTTCGGCTTGGCTCAACCACTGCACCAAGAGCGCCATGGCCGCCACGAAATCGCCGTGGTCCAGCAGCGCCTCGACGACCAGTGCGTAGGCCTTGGGGCCCGTGAAATGCTCGACGTGGCGACGCCAGAAGGCCACGTCGCCGGCTGCCGCGCCGCCTTCATGCCACGCGCGGAGCGCCGCGGCGACGCTCTCGGCCGACTCCAAGGCCGCCTGGCCCGATACGCCGTCGACGGAACCGACCTCGACGCTGGCAAACCGGTCCCACCAGTGCGCCAGCCCGGCAAGGTTTCGGAGCAGCGTCTGTTGCAGCTCGGTTTTGCCGGTTGCCGCCGCGGCCTGGCATGTCTCGACGTAGAGCATGAAAACGTCGCTAAGCATGTCCAGCAGGTCGTCTACTCGATGGTCTTGGACGCTGTTCTCGATGGCCGGAAATAAGCTGTACTGGCCGCCAAACCCGAGAATGTTCCAGGGATCGACCATGGCCCCGCATTCGATGGCGCGGTGCAGCAGGTCTTCAACCGGTGGCAACTGCGCGGCTGCGTCATCGAGCCGACCGCGCTCGATCGCCAGATGGGCGGCCGACATGTGGCACCGCATCTGGCAAGTCATTCGTGCGGAGGCCGTCGGCACCACCTCCGCATGACGCGCGGCCTGCTCCTCGCAACCTAACGCGGCGAACAACTGCGCCAAGTGGACGTGCTGCAATTGCCGGGCGCGCCGTGCCGCCAGGCAGTGGTTGAAGTGCTGACGGGCCGCCCCCAGCGGCTGACGCAGCGACACCGCCTCCGCCCGAAGCCGTTCGGAGTGCGGGCCGGTCAGCTTTCGCAGCAGTTGCTCGTAAAACGCGTCGCGATACCCGGCAATTTTCGGCAGCAAAGTGGCCAAAGAGATCGTCGAGTCGTGAGCGTCGGGCCGGTTGCCGCTGACGCCCGAGCCCATCAACATGGTTCCGGCCAACACGGCCGCTTCCTCAAAAAGGACGTCGCGGCGAGGCAACTGTCCTTGCTCGATGCGTTCGAGCATGGCGTCGAGCGCGACCTGCTGGAGCACGAAGCGGCGAGAGCGGCCTGCGTTGTCCAGGTGGTTCATGTCCCACTGCCCGAACAGGTAGTTGGGCCGTTTGTTCACGGGATGATCGAAGTCGTACGCCCGCGGGTCGACGGCCAATTCGTCGAGCTGGTCCATCGCAAACATCGCATCCAGCAGAATTCCAGGATCCGTGGCATCCAGGATGGCCAGCGCCGTTTCGACCAGTTCCCTGTAGGGGCCGACGGCGGCGCCGGCCCCGCGAATCCAGAGCGGGATGGGCCGAACCCATTCATGCTCGTACGGCTGCAGTTTTTGCTCGGATCGCAACACGGCAACGGGGCGATGCCCCAGGTAGTCGTTGAGTCGTCGAATCGCTCCACGAACAATCCGGTCGGTCTCTTCCCATGGCGATCCCTGCTGCAACACCGCTTCGCACATGCGACCGACGAAAAACGGCTGAAAAAGCGTCTCCTCCGTCTGGTGAAACAACAAATCGCGATGAAATTCGCGATACGCAGGTAGGGCAGCCTCGAACACCAACCGTATCGCCGCCTCCGCCTGGTCAACCTGCCGGAAGGCCTCGGTCGCGCCGCGAACCGCCAGAAGCTCGTTTTGCAGCGAGTTAGCGGCCGCTCGCCAGATTGGCCCGACCGGTTTGCCCCCCTCGGCCCCCTCAAGCAATCGAAATAGCTCGCCGACGTTCTTCAGAAATCGGGGATCGGGCGCGCCGGACGAAAAGTTCAGATAGCCGAGTATCTCCCGTGCAACGGTAGCTACCTCGCCGCTCGGCTTGTCGTGGTCCATTGACAGCTCTCCAGCACAGACACCAAGCCCCTTATGGTAGGTCACCTTGTTGGCTGAGTCTAGCGGGACCCGCTACCCACCCTGCGATGCGGCGCCGAGCGGCAACAAAACCGCGGCAATAACCCGCCATGCTGGTGGTTCGCTGCCCCAGGGAATGCATTTTGACGTGCTTTTTGGCACCCAGGCGATTATGATGGACAGATTGCCGCCGCTCCATTGCGGCGTCGGGCGGCGTGGGCATTTGAGCGTCGGCCGCCCCTCCAACAGACGCATTACTTCCGTTGCGAGGATTGCGAAGATGTCTCGTCGCGTTTTCATGGCTGCTGCGGCTTTCGTTGCCGCGCTCTGGACGTGCAACCTGGCTTTGGCCGCCCATGGCGAACTCCTACCGGAAACCACGCTCGCCCGGCACGGCTTGCTCCGCTCATGGTACGTCCAGGTCGAACTCGACGGGAGCCACTCTCGTTTGGTTCACATCGCGCTGTGTGACGGGGTCCTCTACGCCCAGACCGATGCGGCGATGGTGCACGCCATCGACGCAGAGACCGGAAGGACCTTATGGTCGAGACGCATTGGCCGCGCCGATCGTCCGAGCACAATTGCGGACGCCAATGGCGACCGGGTGGCGCTCACCAATGGCATGCGGCTCTACGTCTTGAATCGCCATACTGGCGAACGGATATTCGAGGCGGACGTGAAAGACGCGCCAGGCGCGGGGCCCGCATTGAGCTCCCAGCACGTCTACGTGCCCATGGTCAGCGGCATGCTGGTTGCCTATCCGTTGCGGCTCGCAACTGCCACCGCGGCCAAGGACAAGAAAGAACAGACGCCGGAACAAATGGCCAAAGCCGAGGCCGAGCGGCTTCGCAACGGCCCTGAAATCCAACAAAACACGCCGCCATTCTTATGCCGGTCATACGGCCGCGCAATGATCCAGCCCCTAGTGACGCGTGACAATGCCGGCGGCGAATACGTGGCCTGGCCAACCGATCGTGGATGCGTCAACCTGGCGCGAATCGATCAGGAAGCCTCACGCCCGGTACTCGCGCTGAAATATCGGCTCGAAACCGGATCGAAGATCGTTGGCCGCCCCGGATACATTCCGCCTGACCCGAAGGTGGTCGGCGACCCTGGCATCGTCGTCGTCTGCTCTCGCGAAGGGCTGGTGTACGCTGTCTCGGAAGAGGATGGTTCCACAGTGTGGCGATTTACGACGGCCGAGGTGATTGGCCAACCGCCGGCCGTCGTCGAAGATCGAGTCTACGTCGCCACCGATTATGGCGGGATGTACTGCCTCGACGCCAAAACCGGCGCCAACCTGTGGTGGACGCCCCGCGCCGCCCAATTTGTCGCGGCCAGCAAGGGGCGTGTCTACGCGATCGACCGCCTGCGCCGGCTCGAAGTGCTAGACGCCGCCAGCGGCGCGACGCTTGACGCGATCGTAACCGCGGACGGATTGTCCACCAAGCTGGCCAACATCGATAGCGACCGCATCTACTTGGTCAACGACAAAGGCCTGATTCAATGTCTTCGCGAGTCGGAGCAAACCGAACCGTTGACGCATGGGCGGGAACGCAAGCTTGCGGCCAAATCCCCGGCGGAGCCGGCCCCAGCAAAGCCGGCCAAGAAGGAATCGGTTGCGCCGAAGGAGCAGCCAACACCGAAGGCCGCCACGCCTGCAAAAGAGCCGAAGCCAAAGGCCGCTGACAAGCCGCCGGCCGCACGCCCCAAGCAGCCCAAGAAATCGAAAGCTGGCGCGTAGCTTGTCTACGGCGCATTCTGGGACTGACAAAAGGCACGCCGCGGATATGCTCGGCCGGCAGCGCATTGCCGCGACACGATGCGACGTCATCGCGCACACCGGGGGTCCTTGACTCCACGCCACGAAATCCATACACCTTAACGTATCATTGGGTCCTGTAGTGCCAATGGGCCATGCCGCGGCCAGTCAGCCGGCAGACTCGGCTGGAGCAGCCGTGTTTGCCGTTGAACAGGGGTCAATGACCATGTCGGCATCAATAGTGTCGTTGACTCGGGAGAAGCTTTCGCAATCGAGGAGAAGGGAATCAACCTTCAGTCCTCTCTGGAGATGATCATGGAGTCGCCGCGTGTAAAACGTGCCTTGGTAAGCGTTAGCGACAAGCTCGGACTTGCCGGATTCGCCCGCGGGCTAGCTGCCGCCGGCGTCGAGTTGTACAGCACGGGCGGCACTCGAAAACACCTCGAGAGCGAAGGCATACCCGTCCGCGATATTGCCGAGTACACCGGCTTTCCCGAAATGATGGATGGCCGCCTGAAAACGCTCCACCCCAAGGTGCATGGCGGCATCCTCTGTCGACACGACAATCCTGACGACATGAAGGCTCTGGCCGAACATGGGATTCTCACGTTCGAGCTGGTCGTTGTAAACCTGTATCCCTTCGAGACGACGGTCGCTCGCAAGGGCGTCAGCATGGAGGAAGCGATCGAGCAGATCGACATCGGCGGACCCACCATGGTCCGTGCGGCGGCCAAGAACCACGCCTTCACCACGATTGCGACCAACGCCGCCCAATATTCGGAGATCCTTGACGAGATTACCTCGCACGGTTGCACGACGCCGCAACTGCGCCGCCGTCTGGCCGCGGAGGCGTTTGCCCACACGGCCAACTATGATCGCGCTATCGCCGACTTCTTCATCCACCAGGGCGCCGCAGGACCATTCCCCGAAGTCGTCACGCTCAGCATGACACGGCGGATGCTGCTCCGCTACGGCGAAAACCCGCACCAGCAAGCCGCGCTCTACGCCCGGCATGACGAGCGGAACGCCAGTGTGGTCGCCGGCCGGCAGTTGCATGGGAAGGAACTCTCCTACAACAACCTTCTGGACCTCGACAGCGCGTTGGGCATCGTGCGCCAGTTCGCGGAGCCCGCGGCCGTGGTCATCAAGCACAACAATCCCTGCGGAGCTGCGGTGGCCGACACGTCAGTCGCGGCCCTGCAGCGGGCGTTGGCAGGCGATCCGCTGAGCGCCTTCGGCTCGGTGTTGGGCGTGAACCGCACGGTGGACGCGGCCGCCGCCGAGGCGCTTTCGGCGCCGGGGCTGTTCGTCGAGGCGATCGTCGCTCCGCACTTTCACGAAGATGCGATGCACATTCTCACCACGAAGCCAAAGTGGAAGAACAACGTGCGGTTGATCGAGGTCGGCGAGCTGGAATGGCCGCAGCCGCACTGGACCTATCGTTGCCTCGACGGTGGAATGCTGGTGCAAGAGGCCGACGTCCTTCGCGATCCCGAGCACCAGTGGAAGTTGGCGACCGAGGTCGAATTGCCCAAGGATCGCTGGGATGATCTCCGCTTCGCGTGGAATATCGTTCGCCACGTGAAATCGAATGGCATCGTGGTCTGCAAGGACCGCACGCTGTTGGGTACCGGGGCGGGCCAAATGAGCCGCATCGATTCCGTCGAGATCGCTATCCGTAAGGCCGGTCCCGGGGCTTTCGGCGCCGTCATGGCCTCCGACGCCTTCTTCCCGTTCCCCGATTCGATCGAGGCGGCTGCTGCGGCCGGTGTCACGGCGGTAATCCAGCCCGGCGGCTCGAAAAACGATCCGGCCGTAGTTGCCGCGTGCAATCAGCACGGCATTCCCATGATCTTCACCGGCCGACGGCACTTTAAGCACTAGCCATGGCTTTCCACCGAGCGCTGCTGCTGGCGTTGCTGCTGATTGTATCTGCGCCAAGCCTCGCCGCCCCGCTGCCTTTCTCGCCGGTTGAAAAGCAACCGTGGATCGGCAAGAAGGTCGACATCCAGCTTCGGACCGGCAAGGCCCTCCGCGGGGTCGTTATTGAAGAAGCCGTGCCGGGGAAAATCCCGGGCACGTTCGTCCGCGTTCGAGTCTCCGACCCGGCCTCGAATTCCACTCCGACGCTCGGGGCGATGGCGATCCGATATGTCGCAACGACGGACGGCAACCGGCTTCTGGCCTTCGACGAGGCGACGAAGTGCCTTGCGTCCACAGATGCCGATTCGCTAGACGCCATTCACCGGGCCGCGGCTGCCGCGCGTCCCGCGACATCGTCGGCGGCTTCGCCTAAGGTCGCAAAGAGTCACTCCGCACGCACGGCAAAGCGAACCGGCGATTCATCGTCATCAGCTTCCAACGATGCGGAGCGTCACAAGCAAAATGAAGACAAACGGCTTGCTTTCTTTAAGAAGACCGGCGTGTGGCTTTGGCCAGAACTGACCGCCGACGAGCAAAAGGCGGCTTTGGGAAAGCAGCGGGAGTTCATCCGAAACGTGTCCGAGGCGTTCCCTTCGCTCGAGATGCATCTCTACGAGACGCAGTACTTCCTCTTTTTCAGCGATCTGGCGCCGCAGCCGGCAAGCCTTTACACCGCATGCCTGGACGAAATGCACTCGCAGTTGTGCAAGGCCTTTGCGATCAAAGACCGTGACCGTGTCTGGCTTGGCGGCAAAATGCCCGTGATCGCATTTTCACAAGGCCAACAGTTCGCCGCCTTTGAGCAGCAGTTCTTCAAGGCCGACATCGACGCCGGACGTACGCAAGGGCTGTCGCACCAAGGCTCGAACGGCGAGGTCATCGTCAGTTGCCATGCCGGCAACAATCCCTACTACTTTGCCAGCGTGTTGGTCCACGAAACCACGCACGGATTCATCCATCGCTATAAGTCCTCCCAGCTCGTGCCAAATTGGCTTAACGAGGGGATTGCCGAATGGGTGGCGATGAATGTCGTCGCGAAGGACCAGGGCGTCAAACGCAAGGTCCGAGACGCGATGCTCCGGCTCCGCCAGACGCCCAGCCTCGGCGGCGATTTCTTTACGACCGAGCATCTTGTCGCCAACCAATACGGCATCGCCACCGCGATGGTCGAGTATCTGCTGAGGGCCAATCCCAAAGGCTTCCGCGCCATGATCGAAAGCATCAAGCTCGGCGAAGACTGGCAGACGGCGCTCAACCAGTCGTATCGCGTGACGCCCGAGCAATTGACGCAGCAATTCGGCATTGCGGTCGTCGGTGTCCGCAATCTCCGGCCCTGAAACTGGACCGGTGCGTCCAAACACTCGCGACCACCGCTCGCGGTTTTGGCCACGCTCAAAACATCCCCAACTCGTCCCGCGCGTCCTCAGTCATGCGGTCGGGCGTCCAGGGCGGCACGAGCGTAAGCTGCACGTCCACCTTCCCGACCCCCGGCAATCGGCCGATCGCCCGGCTCGCCTCCCTGATCAGCTCTGGGCCAAACGGGCAAGCGGGTGTCGTCATCGTCATGACGACCCGCACGTCCGTCTTCCCATCAACCTCCTCGACCCCAACCTCGTAGACCAATCCCAGGTCGACCACGTTGATTAGCAACTCCGGATCGCGGACCTGCTTCAATGCTTCCAGGATGTTTTCTTCGGCAACTGCCATAAAGCCCTTCGGTTCCGATCGCTGACAAGCCGCTATTCGTGGATTCGTACCAGCACGTCATCGCCCTGAACCTTGATCTCGTGCGGTGGCAACCCCATCGTGGCAGGCATGCACAGCACGCGCCCCGTGCGAATGTCGAACCGCGCGCCGTGACGCGGACAAACAATCTCGAACCCAGCGAGTTCCCCCTCGCCGAGCGGACCGCCGTCATGCGTGCAGCAGTCGTCCAGGGCATAAAACTGCCCGGCAGCGTGGAAGACAACGATGAACCGATCCTCGACCTCGAACACGGCCTTGCCGGGATCGGGAATGTCGGAAACACGGCAGACTCGGGTGAAACCCCGGACCCGCCCGCTGTCGGCAAACCCAGCCATGCGTCACCTGCGATAGCCACCTCTATCGCCGGAATTGTATGCCTGCGACCGGCTAACGGGGAAGCGACGATCCCCTTCGGAGCCACAGAACGAGCGTAAGCGAAAGGGCCAGCAGGAGCGAGCCTGCGGCCGCGTGGGCCGTCGTCGCCAGAATCTGCAAACGCCCCTGGGCAATCACAGTGTACTGGAGCGGAACGACCCAGTGGGTAAACCATTCCGGCCAGCCGTAGTTGGTCACCCACGTGGCGGCGGCCAGCACGAGCTGCAACATCAAAGCCGCCGCCAGCCACAACGCCCGACGGCGCAGAATGCCGGACACGTTGTGGGGCAGCTTGTGGGGCAAACGCGGCAGCTTGTGGGGCAGGTTGTCAACCTGCCTGCTTGCCTCGAACGCCCGTTTGCCTTGGCCCCGCAGACGCAAACATAGCCAAACGCCTAGCACCGCAATGAGAGCCGCATTAATCACCTTCAGCCACACCAACAGCCACATGTTCACTGGCATCGTGGTGGACGACGGCCGCCGCAACAACGCGCCAAGAACAATCTCCAGATACATCGCCGCGACCAGGAGCCAAGCCGACCGCGATGACCCGGCGACATTCCCGCGATCAACGTCCGGCACGGCCTCAGCCCATTGCCGCGACGTCCAAGTCACCACGGCCGCGCACAAGGCAAAGTAAAGCGGAGCGATACAACCGTGAACGCGGGCCAAGACGCGATCGTCGGCCAGCACACGCAAACCGCCGAGCGTGCCCTGCACGACTACGCCCAGCAACAGCCCGACGGCGACCCACCGCGCCCATCGCCCGCCGTTCTGCCGCCAAAGCAACGCGGCGAGCGCAACGGCCAGAACGCCGGCCAGTTGCCCCAGCAGCCGATGGCCATGTTCCAGGAAGACGTCCCAGACGGCCAGCCACGCTCGGATTGGATAAAACCAATAGTCGAACGTGGTGGGCCAGTCCCGCACCGCCATGCCGGCCTCGTAGGTCGTCACGGTCCCGCCCATCGAAATCAGGGCGAACACCACGATGGCCAGCATCCAGGCCAGGCGGTGCGGCCAAGAACGCAACGGAGGACAGCTTGCCATACACCTCCCCCGCGAACTGTCTTGGATTTATAAGCCCGCCAACCGCGACGTTTCCGCAAAGTTGCGGAGGCCGGCGGTCGCGCCGAACCCGGTGACGCAGCAGGCCCCGGTGGCAGCGGCCAATCGGCCCGCCTTCGCGGCGTCGAAACCCTTCAGGAGCCCAGTAAGCAATCCGGCGAGGAAACTGTCCCCCGCGCCGGTCGTATCGACCACAGGCCCTGGAGCCTTGACGGTCGAAATCTCGACGTACTGGCCGGCGGCAGGGCTCAGCAGCGCGCCGTCCGATCCCAGCTTCACGCCCAGCAGCCCCGGCGCGCCGCACTTGCGGTAGGCGTCGAGCATCCGCCGCGGATCCGTCTCGCCGGTCTGATGGATGGCTTCGTCGCGGCTCGGGCAGTAAACGTCCACTTCCGGAAGAATGCGGCAGAGCGGGTCCATCGTGCCACCCTCGCCGGCCGCGTCCAACGCCGTCAGACAGCCCGTCTTCCGAATCGCCGCGAACACTTCCGGCAGGTCCGGGTCCAGATTCGGCATCAACGAGTAATAGCCGACCAGCATCATGCGGCTGCGGGCCATCAAATCGAGATTGTTGAGCAGCAATGTTTTGTCCATGAGCTTCGGCGCGCCGACGCAATGGGCAAAGCTCCGCTCGCCGCTCGGATCGATCAGCACGGCGGTCGTGCTCGTAGCGGCGGTCGGATGCTCCAAGAGCCGATTGCAGTCCATACCCTCGCCTTCAAGCCGACGTCGGATAAGCGCCCCCCAATCGTCGCGGCCGACGTAGCTGAAGGCGGCCGCCTTCATGCCCAGCCGGGCCATGGCGATGCCCGAGTTCGAGACGATACCGCCGGTGACCACATTGATCGGCTCAGCGCTAAAAAGCCGGCCGGGGCCAACCGGAAGGTTCAATGGGACCGGCCGGACGAGAATGTCGGCCACGCACGAACCACACAGCACGCAATCAATGTCCTTAGCCATGAATCAGCTATACCTCGCATTGGTGACCGCCGGCACCGCGGCCCATTCGTGATCCTTGAGCCGCCGTGCCTGCGGCTACTCGGTCTATCTTAGTCAATATTCGCGGTCGGTAACAACGCCCGGCTGCGGGACGGGATACTTGCCGTCGGGCCCAGCCAACAGCGGCGCTGGCGAGTTCATCGTCAGTTTATCGACGTCCGGGGCAAACTCGTGTTCGCAATTGAGCATTTCGTCGAAGGTGATGACGCGGCCGGTGTGGGCGGCCATGCGGCCCATCGACGTAACAAGGCTCGCTTTCGCGCCCCGCTCGACCTCATTATACGGTTTGTCCTGCCGGATCGCCTCGATCAGGTCGGCCCACTCCAATTCATACGGGTTGGCTTCCGGCTGCGGGAATCGCCACAGCATCTTGTTCTTGGCGATGTTGTGCCCCTTGTAGGTTCGGCAGCGTCCCGGCGTGTGACCCGACGTGGAGATGATGCCCAGGCCCTTGGTGCCATGCACGTAGCTTGCCACCTCGCGGTAACATCCCTCGATCGATCGGCCGAAAAGGAACAGCTTGACGCCGTCGGCAAACGTGTACTCGACCGAGTAGTTGTCGAAGTTCTGGTCGATCTGCTCGCCGCGGAAGTGGCGCCCGCCGTTGGCCTGGGCCTTGATCGGCCAGCCGTCCTTCATCCAGCAGCACTCGTCGATGAAGTGAATGTAGAAATCACTGAAAGTCCCGCCGCTTGCCCAGAGAAAGGCGTGGAACTTCTGAACTTGATACATCAACTCGCTGAGTTGGCCCCCGTTCGGGCCCGTGTAGCCCGCGACAGGCCCGTGCATACGATAGCTTCGCAGCGCGACAATGTCCCCGATCTCGCCGTCGCGGATCCGTTGGTGCAAGGCTTGCCGCGCGCGACAATGCCGGACGACCAATCCCACGCCCGCCTTTAAGTTCTTCTTCTTGGCCTCTTCGGCCAACGCAAGCATGCGACGCGTCGTCGGTCCGTCGACCGTGACGGGCTTCTCCATAAAGACGTGAAGGCCCTTTTCGATGGCATACTTGTAGTGCGGCCAGCGGAACGCCGGTGGCGTCGTAAGAATGGCCACGTCGCCCGGCTTGAGGCAGTCCATCGCCTTCTTATAGGCGTCGAAACCGACAAATTGGCGATCTTTCGGCACGTCGACGGCGCCCGGGAACTCTTTCCTTTGAGCGGCGTTGGACAGCCGATTGCAGCTTCCTTCGAGCCGGTTCTGGAAAATGTCGGCCATGGCGACGAGCTTGATCGGCCCGTTGCCCACCGACAGGGCGTCGGTCGCCGCGCCCGCGCCACGGCTGCCACAGCCAATCAAAGCCAGTTGAATCGTGTTCTGCTCCGCGGCATGAACACGCGGCGTCACGACGCCTGCCAATGCCGAGGCCGCAGCAAGCCGGCCTGTCACTTTCAAGAACTCACGCCGCGTCTCGCGGCTGTCTCCACCGGTCATCTAGTGCTCCTGACAGGGAATCCGAAACTGGCTCACCGCTGCTGTTGGTTGGTGAATATACGGGAATTGCGAAGAAGTCGCAACTCGATCGTTTGCTCGGTACGTCGACACTGGAGCGAGCCGATTAGCGGCCTTTGTGGTCCAGGCGTCCCGCCTGCAAGCCACGCGCCCGTTTGCTCACCACCCATTCGCCGTCGCCGCCTCGATCTGTTCCTGTCTTAGTACTCCCGCTGGGTGGTAATTCCAGGCTGCGGAACTGGGTAGCGCCCGTCGGCCCCGGCCAGCAGCGGCGAGGGCGATTCCATCGTTAGCTTGTCCACATCCGGAGCGAATTCGTGCTCAAGATTCAAAATCGCGTCATAGTCGATGACCTGGCCCGTGTGCGCCGCCATCCGTCCCATCGACGTGACCAGACTCGCCTCCGCGCCCCGCTTCGCCTCGTTGTACGGCTTGTCCTGGCGAATGGCGTCGATCAAATCGTCCCATTCCAACTGGTACGGGTCGCTCTTGGGGCCGCGGGATCGCCATGCGAGCTTCGACTTGTCGAATTTCTGCCCGTCGTAAATGCGGCACTGGCCACCAGGCGCATTCCACCCCGAGACCACCGCCAGCCCCTTCGTCCCGTGAGCGTAGCTGGCGAACTCCTCGTAGCACCGGGGCATCGTCCGTCCGTAGAAATAGAACTTCGTCCCGTCGGCGAAGGTGTATTCAACCGAATAGTTGTCGAAGTTCTGATCGACCGAGTCCCCGCGATAATGGCGGCCGCCGAGCGCCATCGCCTGCGTGGGCCACGCGTCCTTCATCCAGCAACACTCGTCGATGCTGTGGACGTAGAAGTCGCTGAAGCAGCCACCGCTGGCCCAAAGGAAGCTATGGAATCGCTGGATCTGATACATCAACTCGCTAGCGTCCTTCGGTTTCGGACCGGACGAGAACGAGCCGGCAGGACCGTGCATCCGATACGCCCTCATGGTGAGAATCTCACCCGCTTGGCCCGAGCGGATGCGGTCGTGCAGTTCGATGCGTTCGGGGCAGTGCCGCTGCATGAGGCCGACGCCCACTTTGAGATTCTTGCGAACCGACTCCTCGGCCAGCGCGAGCATCTTGCGAGTGCTCGGCCCGTCCACCGTGGTCGGCTTCTCCATGAAGACATGGAGCCCCTTCTTGATCGCGTAATCGAAATGCGGCCAGCGGAACGCCGGCGGCGTCGCCAAGATCACGACGTCACCCGGGTTCAAGCAGTCCATCGCCTTCTGATAGGCGTCGAAACCGATAAACCGCCGATCTTTGGGCACGTCGATTTGCTTCGCCACCGCGCTCTTCATCAGCCAGGTGTAATCCCCGTCCAGGCGAGCCGGAAAGACGTCCGCCATGGCCACCAGCCTCACCGGGCCGTTCTTTACCGACAGCGCGTTGAGCGCCGCCCCGCTGCCGCGTCCACCGCAGCCCACCAGAGCCACCTGGATCGTGTTCTGCTCGGCGGCATGCACCCACGGCGCGGTTGCGCCCGCCAATGCCGATGCCGCCGCAATCCGGCCGGTGTTCCTCAAAAACTCTCGACGCGTTGTGGAATGTTGTGTTGGCTTCATCGCACGGCCTCCTTTGTGGGCGTGATCTTGATGTTGCGGTATGCCACCGGCGCATGGTCGCCCTGGAGCAGAAGTGGCCCTGTTGCGGTTTCCTTGTTCCGCAAGGCCGCGCCGGTGCCACTTTCAATCTCAACGTTCTCGTGGATGACCTGACCGTTTAGCGTGCACTTTACTAGCTTGGCGTTGGCGATCTTCCTTCCAACGGCGTCGAACCGCGGGGCGTGAAAGTCGATGATGTACCGCTGCCACACCCCTGGCGCGCGCGAGGCGTTCACCCTGGGCGCCGTTCTGCCGAAGATCGCCCCCATGTCCTCTTTGCCTACCTGCGTCTTATCGAAGCTGTCGAAAACCTGCACCTCGTAGTTGCCCATGATGTAGATGCCGGAGTTGCCACCCTTGGCTATCATCACTTCGAGCTCGATGCGGCAATCGCCAAACTTTCTGTCCGTGTAAATGTCGACGGAGCGTGCAATGTTCACCAACTCGTTTCCGCCCGGAAGGACCTGCAACTCCTTGGGATTGCCGCTGTTCAGCCTGGCGGTGCAGACCACCCATCGGCTCTGGCTGGCCACGTGGCGGAGTTTCCAACCGGAAAGGTCCCGTCCATTGAACAGCTCAACGGCGTCGGTCGCGAAAAGGCTATCGCTGCCTGACAGAATCGCGATAGCGGCAAGCCCGCCGCAACAAGCCAGCATCGAGCCACGATGCCATTTCATGGAGCGCTCCGTTTCGAGCAGCGAGGTGGGAGACCCAGTGGTGGGCAACGCGAGGACCCGCATTATAACCGTGGCGTCCCCGACAGTCCACCGCCGTGCAAGACGACCTCGCAGTAACGGATTGTGATGGTTAAGCGAGAAACGCGTCGCCAGCGGGATGCTTGGCTTAGCCGCCGGGTCTGTGGTGCAGGCGTCCCGCCTGCATATGCAGCCGAGACGGCTACCGAAGGAAGCAACGACAACGGCATTGCCGCCCACCACCTGGCTGCGTTAGTCCCGCCTGGACGGCGTTTCTGCCGAGCGTTATGCTGGAGTCGTTCCGGGGCGCCATGTTGCCTCCGACTCGGTCAACCTCATTCGTCACCGCAGCTATTTGGCGACAGAATATGACACCTAGAGAACGCGTGCTGGCAGCGCTCGATCACCGGACAGCCGACAAGGTGCCGATTGACTTCGGCGGCCATCGCTCATCGGGAATCGCAGCCCTGGCGTATCCGAAATTGCGGAAGGCCCTCGGATTGCCCCCCCGGACCGTCCGTGTCTACGACCCGGTTCAACAATTGGCGGTCATCGACGACGACGTGCTCGATCGGTTTCAGGTCGACACCATCGAGCTGGGACGCGGTTTCGCCCTTGACGACAAGGACTGGGCCGCCTGGACCTTGCCCGACGGCACGCCCTGCCAGATGCCGGCCTGGGTGCCGCTCGAGCGTCAAGAGAAGCAGTGGGTAATCCGCTCGGCCAGCGGTCGGGTGTTGGCCCGAATGCCCGACGGCGCCATCTACTTCGAGCAGTGCTACTGGCCCTACGCCGAGCACGATGATCTCGACCGGCTCGAAGAGGCCCTGACCGAGAACATGTGGTGCGGCGTCCAAAGCCCACCGGGGCCATTGACCGCCGGTCCCGATGGACTCCAGCGTTTGGCCGACGGCGCCCGAAAGCTCCGCCAACGGACCAATCGAGCCATCATCGGCCTCTTTGGCGGCAACCTGCTCGAAATCGGCCAATACCTCTACCGCAACGATAACTTCTTCATGCTCCTGGCCGGCAACCCCTCGCGGGCGCACGAGTTCCTCGACCGGCTTCTGGCGCTCCACATGGCGAACCTGGAGCGGTTCCTCGGGGCCGTCGGACCGTCAATCGACATCATCATGTTTGGCGACGATTTGGGCATGCAGAACGGCCCGCAGATGTCGCCGGCCATGTACCGCGAGTTTTTCAAGCCGCGCCACGCCAAGATGTGGCGTCGGGCGAAAGAGTTGGCCAACGTCAAGGTTCAACTCCATTGTTGCGGCGGCGTTCGTCCCTTGCTGAACGATTTAATCGAAGCCGGCCTCGACGCCATCAATCCGGTGCAGATTTCTTGCGCGGGCATGGAGCCGCGAAACCTGAAGCAGGATTTCGGCGACCGTTTGACCTTCTGGGGGGGCGGTTGCGACACCCGCTACATCCTCTCCCACGCCACGCCCGCGGAAATCCACGACCACGTCCGCGCTCAGATCTCGGTCCTTTCACCCGGCGGCGGATTCGTCTTCCAACAAGTCCACAACATCCTTGCCGACGTCCCGCCACAGAACATCATCGCCATGCTGGACGCCGCCAATGACCACTGTAAGTAACCGGCGGTTTCCTAACGGAGACCGATCGCCACAGCTAACTCACACATTGAACAGGAGGCAAAGAGAGGCAGGGCTCTTGATTCCTAACTAGCCACCGTTGGTGCAGCAGTTGTACACCGTTGGTGCAGCAGTTGTACACCGTTGGTGCGGCAGTCGTACTGCCGAACCACCGTTGGTGCGGCAGTTGTACTGCCGAACCTGCAAGCCCATCGGTGGCAGTGCAACCGCCGCCACAACGAAATGGCTATTGGCAAACGACGAGTCAACAGTTCGTCCTCTGTTTCCTTTGTTCCCTCCTGTGCAATTCCGTCCCGCTCGGGCGGCAGGAACTCGCAAATGGACAACAACCGCGGAAGCTTCCTCTATCTCTTCCTGGCCTGCGGCGTCGCCGCGTTGGGAGGACTCCTGTTCGGCTTCGACACCGCCGTCATCTCCGGTGCCGAAGGGCCAGTGGCCGCATTGTTTCAACTGTCCGAGTTCATGGAAGGCTGGATCGTCGCGTCGGCGCTGGTCGGATGTCTGTTCGGCGCCGCGGTCGCTGGCGTCTTGGCCGACCGCTTCGGCCGCAAAAAAACCCTGCTGCTAGCCGCCGTCTTGTTCGTTCTCTGCTCCCTCGGTTCGGCCGTGCCGACGCAGCCCTGGCATCTGGTCGTGGCGCGCATCGTCGGCGGCATGGGCATCGGCATCGCGTCAATGCTGTCGCCGATGTACATCGCCGAGATTTCGCCCGCCCGGCTACGTGGCGCGCTGGTCTCCACATACCAATTGGCGATCACCGTGGGAATCATGATGGCCTATTTTTCCAACTGTGGCCTGGCCTATCTGGCAAAACACGCCCCCAGCTTTTACGTGGGCCCGACGGTGCAATGGATATTCGTCGATCAGGTGTGGCGCGGAATGCTGCTTGCCGGCGTCCTCCCCGCGGCCGTGCTGTTCTTGTTGCTCTTTTTTGTGCCGGAAAGCCCCCGCTGGTTGATCAAGAAGGGCCGGGGCGCGGCCGCCCTAGAAATTCTGGGGCGGATTAACGGCCCAGCCCGGGCAGCGAGCGAAATGGACGAAATCAAGCAAACGCTCGCTCAGGAAACCGGCCGGTTCAGGGAGCTGTTCACGCCGAAAGTCCGAACGGCCCTTTGGATTGGGATGCTCCTCCCATTTCTCTCCCAAGTTTGCGGCATCAACGTCATTATCTATTACGGCCCCAAGGTGCTCGAGCATGCCCACATTTCCGCCGACGTCTCGCTGCTCTGGCAGGTGATGTTTGGCACCGTCAACGTGGCGGCCACCTTGGCGGCAATCTTCACCGTGGACAAGCTCGGTCGAAAGCCGTTGCTGCTGGTGGGGATCGCCGGCGTTGGGCTCATGTTAGTCTTGAGTGGGCTGATGTTCGCGCTCTCGGCGCCGCCAATCGCCATGATCATCGTTTTCGCGTGTTTCCTCGCCTGTTTCAATTTCTCCTACGGTCCGGTCTGCTGGATCATCATCGCCGAAATCTTCCCCACCGCCATCCGTGGTCGGGCGATGTCGATGTGCGTCTTTTCCCTTTGGGCCGGCTGCAATCTCGTGGCCCTCACCTTTCCCGCCGCGTTGTCCAAGTACGGCGCGGCCTGGACCTTCTGGCTTTACGCGATGACGATCCCTGCGGCCCTGCTCTTGGTCCTCTTCCGCGTCCCCGAGACCAAGGGCAAAACGCTCGAACAGATCGAAAAAACCTGGGCCCACTAGCGCCATCGCCACACCCTTCAACACAGTTCCTCCTAGGGGGCCGTTGCCAATCCGTCTGATATAGTCTATCGTGGTGGTATAGGGCCCTGGTGCGTTAATGGTCTCGGGCCCGTCCGAACGCGAGAACGGACCATCAACGCCATGCCTGATATGACCGTCAGTCCCGCCGCTTTGCGGATCGTCCGGTCGTTGGTCGGCAAACGGCCCCAAACCGTGGCCGAGCTGACCCGCACCATGAAGGTCACGCGCACCGCCGTGACCGAACAGCTCAACGAATTGACGGCCGCGGGCTTCGTCGAACGCCGGGCGGAAAAGCTCCCCGGCCGTGGTCGCCCACGCCACCTCTACCGCGCCACCGACGCCGCTTTGGCCGCGCTTTTCCCCGGAAATCAGCAACTCGTCGTCCCCGCCATTTGCCAAGCCATCCTCGAAATCGGTGGGGAAGCGATCTTCAAAAAGGTCCTAAAACGGGTTAGCCGCACGATGGCGGACCACTACAGCAGCAAGCTCACGGGCAAAAGGCCCCAGGACCGGATCCGCCAACTGATTGGCCTGCTTAACGGCGAAGGCGGCCTGGCGGACATCGAAGAGAATGGCAACGGTCAGCTTGTCCTGCACAAGCGAAGCTGCCCCTTCATCAGCATGGTCGACTCGCGACGCAGTGTCTGCAGCGTCGATCAGGAGATGCTTAGCGCCGTGGTGGGCCAGCCTGTTCGCCGGATTTTCTGCCGCCACGACGGCGACGACTGCTGCAGCTTCGAGATCCTGCCGGCGGAATGACAGCGGTGAATGCCGAATGACGGTCGACGGGTCGTTGCGTTTCGCCCGTCCATCGTCTATCATGCGTCATTCATCATTGCAGGATTCATCATGGCCACCGCTTTTCGCACGGATGCTGGCCGCGCCCCCGCCCGCGTCAGTTCCGAAATCCTTGATCGGCTGCCGCCGCACAATCTGGACGCTGAAAAGGGGGTGCTCGGGAGCCTGCTGCTGGACCCCCGCGTGGCCGACGACGTCGCCCTCGCGGTTCGCCCCAGCGATTTCTATTCCGAGGCCAACCAGAAGCTTTTCGGCCACATCCTAGCGATGCACGACGAGGGCGGGCGAATCGACGCCACCCTGCTCCTTGAACGCCTCAGCTCTGCCGGCGACCTCGAACTGACCGGCGGCGCCGCCTACCTCGCCGAAATCGTCCACTCGGTCCCCCATGCCGCCAACGCCGTCTACTACGCCGAAATCGTTCGCGACAAGGCCACACTCCGGGCGTTGATCCACGCCAGCACCGAAATCCTCCGCGACGCCTTCGAGCCCACCCACGATCCCCGCGAAATGGTTGGACGCGCCGAGGAAATGATCTTCGCCGTCCATGACCAACGAAGCAGCGACCAGGTCGTCAGCGTCAACGACTTGATGGTCGAGGCCTTCGACCGCATCGACGCCCGCTTGGCCGGCAAGGGCGGCGTCGGCGTCCCCAGCGACTTCACCGACCTCGACACCCTGACCGGCGGCCTCCACGAGTCGGAGTTCGTCGTCTTGGCCGCCCGCCCCAGCATGGGCAAGACGGCCCTGGCCACGAACATTGCCGAAAACGTGGCCATCAAGTCGAACGTGGCGACGCTGTTTGTCAGCCTCGAAATGGCCCGGCTCGAACTGGCTCAGCGTATGCTCTGTTCGCAGGGGCGGATCGACGCCAGCAAGTTCCGCAGCGGTTTCCTCTCCGGCGAAGATCGCAAAAAGCTGGTCGAGGCCTCCGCGAAACTCGGCAACGCGCCGCTGTTCATCGACGACACCCCTTCTCGCACCTGCACCGAGATCGCCGCCTCCGCCCGACGGCTGAAACGAAAGGCGAACCTCGGGCTCGTCGTCATCGACTACCTGCAATTGATCCAGCCCGACGACCCTCGCGATCAGCGGCAGGAGCAAGTCGCCAAGATGGCGCGGCGATTGAAAGCCCTCGCCCGCGAACTGAAGATTCCCGTCCTTTGCCTTGCCCAGTTGAACCGGCAAGTCGAAACCGGCAAGGAAGGCCACCGCCCCAAGCTCAGTCATCTTCGCGAATCAGGAGCCATCGAGCAGGACGCCGACGTCGTGATGTTCGTCCACCGCGAGGAATACTACCACACCCGCGAAGAAGCGATGGAAAAGGGCATCTGCGGCCA
>JAJFUI010000076.1 GCA_021372555.1 Planctomycetaceae bacterium
CCCAACACCGGGGGCACGTTCGAAGGGCTATCGATGATCGCCGTTGACACGATGCACGACTCGGTGCTCGAATCGGAAGGCTGAAGAACGCCCGGGACCGCCCTCCGAAAATGAACGAGTCCGATGGCGTGGGTTGACCAGCGATCCACGACCGGTTTTAATCCTGCCATCTGCTAACAACGAGGAACAGCGATGACCGAACGTATTGGAATTGTGACCGGCGGCGGCGATTGCCCGGGGCTCAACGCCGTGATTCGAGCCGTGGCCAAGGGCGCGGCAAAACGGAATTGGGAAGCCATCGGTTTCCTCGGCGGCTACGAAGGCATTCTCGAGCCGCAACGGTACATGCCGCTCGACTACAACCAGTTGAGCGGGCTGCTGACGCGCGGCGGCACAATCCTCGGGACAGCGAACTGCGGTCGTTTCTCCGCCAAGGTGAACCACGGCGAAAGCCGGCGATTGCCGCAGGAATTGATCGACGGCGTCAAGGCAGGAATGCAGAAGCTCGGCATCCACGGGCTCGTGAGCATTGGTGGCGATGGCTCCCTGAGCATCGGCCAGCAACTCTTCGAGGGCGGCGTTCCCCTGGTGGGCGTACCAAAAACAATCGACAACGATCTCGAAGGCACCACGTTGACCTTCGGATTCGATTCCGCGGTGGCGTGCGCCACCGATGCCCTCGACCGCCTGCACACGACGGCCGAAAGCCATAACCGCGTGATGGTGCTCGAGGTGATGGGCCGTTACGCCGGCTGGATCGCGATTTACGCCGGCGTCGCCGGCGGCGCCGATGTGATTCTGATTCCGGAGATTCCCTTCAACTACGACAGCATTTGTGAGAAGATTCGGGAACGCGAGGGAATGGGGAAACACTTCACGCTCATCATCGTGGCAGAGGGTGCGCGAGAAAACGGCGGCCACTTCGTCACCTCGGCCGACCAAGTCGCGAATCGGGAAGCCCGGCTGGGCGGCATCGCGGCGGTCGTCGCCGCCGAGGTCGGCAAGCGAACCGGCAAGGAGACCCGAACTTGCGTTCTCGGACACTTGCAGCGAGGCGGCTGCCCGACGAACTTCGACCGCGCTCTGTGTTCCATTCTCGGCGCCGAGGCTGTCGAACTGATCGCCGCCGGCAAGTTCGGCTACATGGTAGCGTACCAGGGCTCGCAGACAGCCGCAGTGAAGATCACCGAGGCCATCGGCCGATTGAAGACCGTGCCGACCAGCGGTGGCTTTGTGCGAACCGCCCGCGCGCTCGGGATCAGCTTGGGCGACTAGGCGGCGCTCCGACAACTTGACGCCGTCCTACCGTCATCAGTACGAGAAGACGACCGTGCCAGGCGTCAGCGCGGTGAAGAGTTCACCGTGGGCGACTTGCTTCGCTCCATCGATCATGTCGTTCGGTTCCAGCTTGTCGATGTGCGCGCAGTGGCCACAGACGAGCACCCGGCCGCCGGCGGCGATGAAATCGGCGAGCATTTTCTTGACCGGCGGGAAGTCGGCGAACTTGACGTCCTCACCCAGATTCTTCGAGGCGAAGATCGGCGCTTCCACACTGAGGAACACAGTGGCGCTGCGGCCGTCCTTGATCGCCGACTGAGCGAGCCCTATGGCCATGGAAACGGCATGCAGATCGTTCTTCCCCCGCGTGATGCTGACCAGAATTGGTTGTTTCCCCGACGGCTCGGTCACGGCCGACACAGCCTGGGCGGCCGACGCCCCGCGCCCCTTATAGCCCGCGCCGGCGATGGCAGCAAGGATTTTCTCGCTCGGCACGGTCGACGCGTCCGCCAAAACGATAGCCCGTTTGTCGGCGAGGGACACCTTGGCCGATTTTACCCCGGGCAGGTCTCGCAGGGCGGAGGTGATCGTGTCGGCGCAGCCCTGACAGGTCATCCCCTCGATGGCGAACTCCCGCGGGACTGGCGAGCCGGCGTCGCTGCCAGCACCCTTTGCAGCAGCACTCGCGTCGCCGTTGCCCCTGTCCGCGCAGCCGGCCAACTCAAAGGCAAAGCCACTGGCGACCATCGCCACGACACACAACACTCGGTAGAAAACGACGCTTGGCATGATGACCTCCCGGTCGATTGCGGCTGTCGACCACCGCTTATCTCGCAACTGCCATGCCATCATACCGGTGAAGGCAATCGAGCGGTCTCCACCGCCGATCGCCGGCGCACGACTGGTCACGTCACCGGGTCACCGTCCCGTGCGGCTGCTGGGCGACAGTGATGCGGTCCAGAAGTTGCCTGGTCGGCTGGTGCTGGGGTTGCAAAGCAAGGGCGCGGCGGGCGGCGGCCGTCGCTTCGACCGCGTGGCCCGCAAGCAGCTCCGCGTCCCCCAGATGACAGTACATGTCGGCCGTCGGTTCGCCGCGGGCGACGGCGGCCGACAGCGTTTGTACCGCATCGTCGTAGCGGCTTGCGGCGACGTAGGCCGTGCCGAGCTGGTCGAGCACTAGGGCCGGCTCTTCACCTGGCGAATACGTCTCAGCCAGGGTCTGCAGCGTTTGCAGCGCGGCCGTCGGCCGGTCCAATTGCCGATAAAGCTGGGCCACCTCGCCCAAAAGCGCCCGATCTTTCGGCGCGTAGTTGAGCGCGCGAAGATAATCGCTCAAGGCGTCGCGGGGCTGCCCGGCCGCGCGGAGGATACCGCCACGGATCGCCCAAGCGGCGGGCAATTTCGGATCAAGCTCAATGGCGCGGTGCGCCGATTGCCAGGCGCTCTGCGATTGGCCAGCGGCCAAATACATCTCTGCCAGACGCGCCCAGAGCGAGGCGTCGTCCGGCGTAAGCCGGCCCGCTTCTTCGATCTGCTTGATCGCTTCTTGCTGCGCCCCGCGGAGCCACAGCGACTCGGCGTAACGGCGGCGGGCCTCCGCGTCAGTTGCGGACGCGGTGACCGCTTGGGCCAGCAAGTTCTCGGCGGTCTGTTGCTGGCCGCGTTCCAGCGCGGCCGCGCCTTCGCGCGACAGACGACGGCACTCGGCCACCGACTGCGGCACCGGACCTTGTTGGCCCGGCAATCGGCAGCCAGCGGAAGAGAGCGCCAGCACCAAGGCGATAGTGATCCACGATTGGGGGTATCGCACGGTCGCAGGGTACCAAGATGGGCCGGTTGGGACCATGCCAATTCGCGGCAAAGCCGCTGGGGCGGCCACGTTTCGCCGTCGCCAGCCCGGCGACGTTGATCTCGGGCCGATGACCGTCATCCCCCACCTCCGCTCGATAACGGCCATATCCTTTATGCGCCCCACGAACCCGGCGAGCCCGGCGAGCTACAAACTCGACGGCCGGCGGGGTAGAATGGGGCGTATGCCAGCCCGATTCGACAGCATGGGGATTTCGTTCCAGTACCCTGAAAACTGGACGTTGGACGATTCAGACGCGGTGTTGGGGCGCAAGTCGGTGACGGTTTACAGCCCCGGTGGGGCGTTCTGGTCGGTCTCGATCCACTCAGGCTCGGCGGATCCCGGCAAACTCGCCGCCGCCGTCGTCGAAACGATGAAGAAAGAATATGGGGGGCTCGAGTCAGAGCCGGCCGACGAGACGATCGCGGGCCACACCCTAGCAGGCTATGACTTGGCGTTCTACTGTCTTGACCTCACGAACACAGCCATCGTCCGCGGCGTGCGCGTCGCCCAAACCACGTACACCATCTTTTGCCAGGGAGAAGATAGGGAGTTTGAGCGAATGCGGGGCGTGTTTCAAGCCATGACGACGAGTCTGCTCCAGGGCCTCGGTTAGCCACATCTGGCCCCGCGCGGTCGCCCCAGCGTGTGCAGATATCCTATACTTTCCGGGGGCGATTGCTATAATTGGCACACATCGAATTTCTTGCCAAACGTCTGGACCCAATTGGAACCGAGGTGGCCTTATGGCAGCAACAAAAACCGCAGCAACCCCGAAGACAGCCTTGTTTGATGTAACCCGGATTGGCCAGACGGCCGGTGCGGTTTGGCAGGCGTTGTCGACCGACGGCCCCATGACGGTGGCGAAGTTGATCAAGGCCGTGGATGAGCCGCGGGACACCGTGATGCAAGCCATCGGGTGGCTCGCCCGGGAGGACAAGGTCTTTTTCGCCAAGGACGGTCGCACGCAGACGGTTTCCCTGACGCCAACGGAGGGGTGATCGGCCGCCTCGGGCGAAACCGTGAGCGGTTGCCGCTCTCTCCCCCAGGTCGGAGAACGCCACGCCCGACCTGCCCAACAAGCGGGGGTCGCAAGCGAGGAGGCCGGCTTTCCAGGTGCCCGTGCCTTGGGGGCTTGCTGCGCACCACCCCTAGTCGTAGGCTAAACTTGACCGATAAGGGGCGTTGCATTTTGTCAACAGGCCAGGGCCGTCGCTTTGCGGCCGCCAGCTTCGCAGTTGGCGCTACTCCCCGACACCACATCATTACCCTAGGGACTCTTCTACCATGACGCGTACCCGGACTACCGCCATCGTTGCCGCCGCGATGATGGCCGCATATCTCCTTTCAACAAGTTCCCTATCGTTTGCCGAGCCAATCACCAGCGG
>JAJFUI010000077.1 GCA_021372555.1 Planctomycetaceae bacterium
CGCGAAGACAATCCGCATTCCAGCCTACATGGTCGAGCTGCTCTCCAAGTGGCGCCGCGCGAGCAGCCGACTCACCGAAGAGATGGGCCGCACGCCAACCCCCGAGGAAATCGCCCGCGTGCTCGGCCTGGCCCGCAAGAAGCTCCCGATCATCAAGAAGGCCATCCGCATTTACAATCTCACACCGCAGACCGATCAGACCGAAGCCGGTTGGTCGCTCGGCGAAATGGTCATGGACGATCGCGCCCGTTCGCCCGACGAGGAACTGGTCGAGAGCGATAACTTGACCCACGTGATGCGGCAGTTGCAAACGATGGATCCCCGCGAGGCAACCGTTCTGCGGATGCGATTCGGTCTCGATGACAACGAGCCGCGCACGCTCAAGGAGATCGGCGAGAGCCTAGGGCTCACGCGCGAGCGCGTCCGCCAGATCGAAACCGAAGCCCTCGGCAAGCTCGCCGAGAGCCTCGAGGGCCCCGCCGAGTTGGAAAATGCGTTCGCAGCCAATGTCGGATGACGCCCGCCAAGCGCCATCGCCTCAGCCCCAGACGCGCGGAACGCTGATGGCCGCCGCGATTATCGTCGGCGCCGCGGTGCTGGTGTACAGCAACACCTTCGGCGTTCCGTTCCTGTTCGACGACTACGCGGCGATTCGCCAAAACGACTCGATTCGCCCGCCGTGGAGCGTCGGGGCCTTGCTGATGCCGCCGGGCAACGGCGCAGCCGTGCAGCGTCGCCCCGTCACCAACGTCTCCCTCGCCATCAACTATGCCATCAGCGGCGTGCAGCCCTGGAGCTACCACGCCCTGAACCTTTCACTTCACGTCCTCACGGCGCTGCTGCTGCTGGCCATCGTTCGCCGAACGCTCGTGCAATATGGCAATCGGGCGGATTCCATCCCGAACGCCTCAAACCATCTCTCGCACAATTCGTTGTTTCTGGCCACCCTGATCGCGCTCATTTGGGCCGTGCACCCTCTGGTGACAGAAGCCGTCACCTACACGATCCAACGAACAGAACTGCTGGCGGCCTTCTTCTATCTGCTGACGCTATATTGCGTAATCCGTGGAGCATCATCGCAACGCCCGACGCCCTGGTACGCCATCGCCGCCGGCTCATGCGCACTGGCGATAGGGAGCAAGGAGTCGGCAGTCTCCGCCCCGCTGGTCGTGATGCTCTACGATCGCGTCTTCCTCAGCGCCTCCTGGCGTGAAGTCCTTCGCCGTCGTTGGCCGCTCTACGCCGCAATGGCCGCTACATGGACGATAGCCCTGATCTTGCTGCCCCACGGCCGCGAGGGCGCCGCGCCGTTCGGCCATGACTGGCAGCCCCTCGAATACGCAGCGGCCCAACTCGGGGTCATCACACATTATCTGCGACTCTGTTTCTGGCCCCATCCGCTGGTGATTGATTACGGCGTGCACACCCCGCAGACCTTTTGGCAGGTAGCGCCCCACGCCCTGCTCATCGGCGTCATCCTCATCGCAATCATCATCGCGTTTCGCCGTCAACCGTGGCTCGCGTTCCTGGGCGTTGCGTTCTTCGCCATCCTCGCCCCCAGTTCCAGCATCGTTCCGCTGTTCACGCAGATCGCGGCCGAAAAGCGCATGTATCTGCCGCTGGCAACCGTAGTCATCGCCACGGTGATGTCGACTTATGTGCTGGCACGCGGCCTGTCGGTGCGGCACTGGCCCCCGCCGGCCCAACAGCCGGCCTCCGTGCAGCGGCTCGAACTCACTCTCCTAGGTGGGCTCCTGGTCCTGCTCGGCTGCATGACCTACGTTCGCAATCACGATTACCGCGATGCGAGCACCATTTGGGAGGACGCCGTCCAAAAATGTCCGCAGAACGCGCGAGCGCACCACAATCTTGGTGTCGCCTATGAAAATCTCGGTTTGATCGAGGACGCCCTCGACTGCTACGACGCCGCCATCAAATTGAACGCGGCCCACGCAGTCTCGCACCGGAACCTTGGACGAATCCTGGCCAAGAACGGTAAGATCGAGGTAGGCCTCGACCATCTCAAAAAGGCCGTAACCCTCGCGCCCGACGACGCCGAGGCCCACTGCAATCTCAGCGTGGCGCTGGCCAGTTCCGGCCGGATCGATGCCGCCATATATCACCTGCGAGCCGCCGTTCGGCTCTCCCCGCGGTGTGCCGACACGCACAACGCCCTCGGCCTGCTCTTACTCCAACGCGGCGAGGCCGACGAGGCCATCGCTCACTTCCAACAGGCGCTCGACTTGACCCCGTCATTCGCCGCGGCGCGTCACAATCTCGATCGCGTCCTCGCCCAGGACCGAATCGAAAAGCCGCTCCCCGAGCGGTTCAAGCTCGTTCCCTGAGCCATGCGCCCCGCGCGCCACCTGCACACCCCGCCGCCGCCCCCTTCACCTACGCCGCCTGCCACCGCACCCCTCGTTCCCACGGTCCTCCGTGGGAATGCTCGCCTACGCCGCGTATCGCCGCCACGAAGCAACGCACGGATCGCCGACAACCGTCTGCGTTCGCTTTCAGTCCATTCCTAATGAACGAATCCGCCGTTGCGCCGCGTTGTGCCAATCCTGCTGTCAGACGCTCCAGCAGTTCTCTGCAATCTCGAAATGGCGTCTTGACCCGACGGTGACTACTGTTATACTAGTGTAGTCACTTCGGTCGCCGCTTGCTTGCAGGGAAAGGCCGTGGCATGCGGATTAGCGTCGAAACATCCTCCGGCATGCCCATTACCCGGCAGGTCGCTGCGCAAATCCGGGCACAGTGCGCTAGCGGCGTCATCAAGCCGGGCGAGCGACTCCCGTCCGTCCGCGCGCTCGCCACCGATCTATCCGTCAACCAGAACACGATCCTCCGCGTCTACGAGCGTCTCACGGCCGAGGGCCTCCTCGAACGCCGCCACGGCGACGGCACGTTCGTCGCCGACCGAGTGCCCAGCGGCCAGATGAAAGCCCAGCGCCAACGCCTCCGCGAAGAAATCGCCCGCGTCGCCGAACTCGCCAAGACGCTCGGCGTCGACGCAGAGGAAGTCCACCAGTTATTGGACCAAGAGATGAAATAAAGCCGCGACCGTCGCGCTATGCATAATCCTCGTTCCCACGGTCCTCCGTGGGAATGCGCCTCCGCCGACGCTCCACCTCGCGACGACGGATGTGACAACTCCAACGAGCCACGAAACAAGTGCCGCCCAATAGCCGGGAGCTAACAGCGCCCGGACGAGCCCAAAGGAACCCGCCCATGACCGAACCAGCCATCGAACTCCGCGGCATCACCAAGTCCTACGGCAAGAAACCCGTGCTCGCCGGCCTGGATCTCTCAGTGCCGCATGGCTCCGTCGTGGGCCTGTTGGGCGTCAACGGCTCCGGTAAAACGACACTCATGAAGTGCGCGTTGGGCCTGATCCGCCCACAAGCGGGCCAGGCTCGCCTGCTGGGCGAGCCGTCCTGGACTTTGAGCGCCGCAGCCAAGGCTCGAATCGGCTATGTGCCCCAGGTCGTCAATCTCTACCCGTGGATGAAGGTCCGTCACCTGCTCGAATACACTGCGGCCTTTTATCCCAACTGGAACGACGATCTCGTCGCCCGGCTCACCAAGGAATGGGACATCCCGCGCGACGACCGCATCGGCCCACTCTCGGTCGGCCAGTTGCAGAAAGTGGCGATCGTTCTGGCCCTCGGTCACGAGCCCGACCTCTTGATCCTCGACGAACCGGCCGCCAGCCTCGACCCCGTCGCCCGGCGGCAGTTCCTCCAGGAAATCATCAGCCTGGCCGAGCCCGGCCGGCGCACCGTGCTCTTTTCAACCCACATCACGTCCGATCTCGAACGCGTCGCCGACCGAGTGGCGATCCTCAAATCCGGCCGCGTCACCTGGCACGGCCTCCTCGACGACCTCAAGGAACAAACGCACGTCAACCTGGAAGAGAGCTTCTTGGAGATGCACAATGTCTAACACGCGTGCCCCGCAGCCTCCAGCAGCCGGGAGCTAACAGCCCCCGGAGCATTGTCACAAACGTCTGCCTCATATCGATCACCCATATCGTTTGGTGCAACCATGCTCAGCAGCGCCTACACCCAGGTTGCCTTGACCTACCTTCGCCGGTGTCGCTCGTCCGGAATCCGGATGCTCTTGGCGATCGCCTGGGGCGCGATGTTGGCCGTAGGCGCGACAGCTATGGCATTCAGTCGCGAACCTCTCGTCCTTCTGATTGCATCGTTCATCACGTTTATCGGGATCGTCGACCACGTCAAAGAGCAGTTCGCCCGGTGGGATGCCCAGCTCGTGCCCGGCTACCGGCGAGCGCACCTAACAATCGCCGCCGTCGCAATCCTCTTTCTCGCCGTCTTGTTGCCAGCGATGGCCGCACGGCTCGCCGGACTGCAACCAATCGGGCTGGTCGCGATAGCCGTCTCCTTGCTCGGCGCGGTGCTGTGGTGCGAGTTGCAGTTCACTGGCCTGAGTTGGATGCTTTGCTCGGTATTCTTTGTCGCCAACGCCAGCAGTCGTTCGATCGGACAAACGATCACGGAAATGGCCTCTGGGCAACTCGATCCACAAGCGGCCATTCTCTTCGCGATTGGTATCGCGATGGTCTCGGTCGGTGCATTCAAGCTCCTGCGACTCGATGAGAAAATGCCGCAGCCCAGGTTGTCCGAGATGTTCGGTGCCGGGCGGAGTGCGGGCACGCAGAACGCGGCGGAACAGATGGCCGAGGGCCGCTTCGGCTGCTGGGTTAACCAGTGGAAGTGTCCCTACCTCGACCGGCGCATGGCCGCGCTTGCCGACCATGCTCGCCGCGCCGACACGTCAACCTGGTCGGCCATCCGCCGATGGCAAACGCAGGGGGCGGCAAGCTGGTGGAAGTTGTGTTTGTTAATCTTCGCCATCTTCTTTGCCATGCAGTTCTTTCTCTCGCGGTCTGGCCTCCACAATCCGACGACCCTGGCAACTTTCTACCTCTTCATCATGCCCGCAGCGATGTCGACGGGTATGTGGCGACTGCGCATCACCGCGATGCCTTTCGAGATGCTGCTGCCCGCCGATCGCGCCACCTACCTGCGACAAATGATCGCGGCGCTCGGGCTATTGCACTTCCAGTTCTGGGCTGCTTTCGTCACGGCAACAATCCCATGTGTCCTGCTGGCTGCGCAACCTCCGCTGCCGCTGGCCGATCTAGCGACAATATTGCTCGGTTCCGCACTGGCTCAGGTCGGTGTCTTTGGCGTGTCTATTTGGCTGGTCACGCATCGCTCGCAAGTCTTGTTTACAATCGTAATCATCGTCGTCGCAGGCGTAACCGGCGGCGCTGGATCGTTTGCCGTTTCGTCGTGCTTGAGCGGCCACCCGTGGCACGCTGGATACAAAGTCCTCATCGCCACCGGGCTTTTCTCGATCATTGGCATCGGATCGATCTACGCCGCGTATCGCCGCTGGCTCGTGGCCGATTTCGATTGATGCCACGTGGCCCATTTCCTGCCCTAGACAAACGCCGCCGCGAAGCGCATCATGGTGCCCGGCGTATTCTGTCTCGGGGTTGCGTCGCCTCGGACGCGTTCCGCGGGAGGATGGCAAATTAGAAGTCGCGAAGTTGCTGACCAACTTGCTTCCGTCGGGCGCTGCTTGTCCGAGCGGCGTCCTGGCGTGCTCACCCTTCCAACGGGCCAATCGGTTAGCTGACTTGGAATTGGAAAATCGCAATCTTGCTGACCAACTCATGCCCCTCCACTACCCACTACCCACTACCCACTGCCGACTGCCGACTGCCGACTGCCGACTGCCGACTGCCGACTGCCCACTGCCGACTGCCCACTGCCGACTGCCCACTGCCCACTGACCACTGACCACTGCCCACTGACCACTGACCACTGACCACTGACCACTGACCACTGACCACTGACCACTGACCACTGACCACTGACCACTGACCACTGACCGATGCCCTCAACCATCAACCTTGCCGACTACATCCGCGACATTCCGGACTTTCCGAAACCGGGCATTCTCTTTCGCGACATCACGCCGCTTCTGATCAATCCCGCCGCCTTCCGCTCGGCGGTCGTCGAGATGGCCAACCCATTCCGCACGGCAAAGATCGACGTTGTGGCGGCCGCCGAGGCCCGTGGGTTCATCTTCGCAGCGCCCGTGGCGTTGGAACTCAATGCCGCCCTGGTGCCAATCCGCAAGCCAGGCAAGCTGCCTTTCGAGACCGAGTCGTTCTCCTACGATCTCGAATACGGCAAGGATAAGCTGGAAATTCACAGCGATGCCATCACGCCCGGCGCGAAGGTCCTGGTGGTCGATGATCTGCTGGCCACCGGCGGCACCGTCGAGGCCTGCTGCCGCCTCGTCGAGAAGGTCGGCGGCGTCGTCGTCGGATGCGCGTTCCTCATCGAACTGGCCGATCTCAAAGGCGCACGCCGGATCGCCCAATACAAGACCGTCAGCCTCGTGAAGTACGACTAAAAGAAGTTGGCAGCAGGCAGTAGCCAGTACCAGCGTCCTTGACGGCCATTACTTGCCGTTGATGGACTCGACCAAGCCTTGCCGAAGGCGACCAACTTCCGATGCTAACGCAAGTACGTCCGAACATTGCTGCTCGGTGATGTAGCCCAGACGTTGCGCGATCATCGCTTGGGTTTCAACTTCGCGACGAGACCCATTGGCTATTGCCAGAAACCGAACGAAATCACCAGCCGAGTCCCGCCCTTCGCCCTCGGCAATGTTCGAGGGGATCGAGACGCTCGCTCTCCTCAGCTGGCTCCGCAGGCCATAAAGCTCATCTTGGGGAAATGCTGATGTAAGGTGATAAACCAGTTCCACGAGGTCCATCGCCTTTTGCCACAAGATCAAGTCGCGGTAGTTTCGCACTGCCATCGCCTGCCCCCAGTTCCACTACCCACTGCCCACTGCCGACTGCCCACTGCCGACTGCCCACTGCCGACTGCCCACTGCCGACTGCCCACTGCCCACTGCCCACTGCCGACTGCCCACTGCCCACTGACCACTGACCACTGACCACTACTTCTCCTACCGCCCGAAGCCCACGAAGAAGCTGAAGACCTCGAACCGGTCGCCTTGCTGCCACGAGACCGGGAACGCAAAGTCCAGCGCAATCGGGGCCGGGCCCATCGCCGGCACGCAAATTCGCAAGCCGAAACCGGGCGCGACGCGGTACTTGTCGCTCCAGTTGTTGATCGTCGGCTCGACCGTGCCTGTGTCGCAGAAGACCACCCCGCGGATCATGTCGTCGGCCGTAATCGGGAACATGTACTCGGCCGAGGCAAACAGCTCGAAGTCGCCGCCGACAAACACGTCCCTGCCCGCGTAAAGGCTGTACACGTGCGGCGATGCGTCGCGAAACTGGAAGCCGCGGATCGTCGAGAAGCCGCCGGCATAGTACCGCTCGTAAATCGGCGTGTTGCCGCCAGTGGCGCCAGCCCGGGCGGAGAGCGTCAACACATGCCGGCCCGAACCGTCCGGCCGTTCGTACAACGTGAAATACTTGCGGAGGTCGAGCTCGGCGTGCGGATACGTGAACGAGCCCAACACCTGCTCGAATGACGCCTGGACCAAATGCCCTTCCGTGGCCAAAAAGGCATTATCGCGTTTGTCGTGCGACAACGACGCCGAGAACCCGTGCAGCGCCAGGTCGCGGTGCGCCACGTCGGCAAGATCCGGCAGGAACGGGTCGATCGGATCGGTGATGTTAATCTTCGCGCCGCGGTAAGCGATGTTGCCCGACAGGTCAGGAGCAAACTGATAGCCAAGGCTCACCCGCCCGCCAACTCGCTGTTCCAGGTATTCGGTGTACTGGCGGTTGTAGTAGTACCCGCTCAAGCCCATGCTCACCGCGGTGTTGAACAGGTACGGCTCCTGGAAGTCCACCATGTAACGCTGAAGCTGCGTGCCAGGAACGGCCTCGATCCGAAGTCGTTCACCGGCGCCGCGCCAAGCGGTGTTGTTGCGGATTTCCTCCCAACTTGTGGGAAAGCGAGTCCAGTCGAAGTTCTGCTCGTCCAAGACGATCGAACCGACCAGTCCCGCATCGGAGTTGATCCCGACGCCGAACATCAATCGGCCCGTCATCGCTTCTTCCGTGAAAACGCTCAACGGCAGAGCCGGCGGCGTCGAGCCACCGTCGGGCGATCCGTCACGGAACGGCGAATTCTCGCTGAAAACCGGCCCCGGCAAGTACTGCCCCTCGGGCGATTGGATCGGTCGCTGCGGCGCTTGGCTCGGGGCGTACTGCTGACCATATGCCGGATTCGGCTGCACCGGCGCCGCCTGTGGCGTTTGACCCGCCGCGCCGCTCTGAGCCGCTGGGTAGCTGCTCTGGCCAAGCGACGGCCCGCTCGCCGTGCCCTGCGCCGGCTGCTGCGTCGGCTGCTGTTGAGGTCTCGTGCTAGAGCCGGCCGGAAGCCATTGCGCTTCGGGCTGCGAGGCAGGGTTGGACCGCCCACCGTCCGGCGAGTACTGCGTCTCGATCAATCCATCGCGGGGCTGCGGACGCTGCTGCGCCGCCCGGGCTGCCGCCGCACTGTACGCCAGCGCGGCCTGCCAGAGCGCGTCGTTGCCCGCCGAGTCGCTCGCTCCCGCTACTGCCGGCGTCTGACCGCTGCCCTGCAAACCGTTGCCCCTGTTCTCGCTCGCGCCGGGGCCCTTCGGACCAATGTATTGGCCGCAATCCAGTGTCAGGTCCATCACGCGGTCATCCGACTCCGGACTCTGCCCGCGAAACGTCGGCTCGCCGTCGCTGCCTGGCCCGCCACGCCCCACGCCGCGCATCGGTCCACCGCGATCGCTGCGGCCCGCCTTGTCGCTTGGCCGCTTCGCGAGTCGCTCATCATCCGCAGATTCCTGCCCCGGCGGGTTGAACACGATCTTCGGCGCGTTGCCGTTCGCGGGATTGGCCTCGAACAATCCGCTCGCTCGAAGCCGCCGCTGACTGGCCCGCACCTCGCGAGTGTCCAAGATGTCGCCCGGCTTCAACGACAAGCGGTTCAAGACCGTCGTAAGCTGCGTATGCGGATAATCTCCCTTGATCACGACGTTGATCTTCCCAACGCGATACCGCTCTCCCTCTTTGATGCTGTAAACCAGATCAAGCTGCGCCGGCTCTTCCAGAAACCGTGGGTCGGCCTTCACATCGGCAAACACGTAGCCGATGCCGCCGTACATGTCTTGCAGCATGTTCTGGTCGGCCGTCATCTTGCCTTGGTTGAAGTAGTAGCCGCCCTTTAGCTTCAGCCCCGACATCAACTCGTCGGCCGTGTACTTCGTGTTCCCGATGACCGAGACATTCCGCACCATGTACTGCGGCCCTTCGTCGATCACAAATGTGATCGTGACCCAGTTCTGCTTTTCGTTGAACTGCAACTCTCGGTTGATGCGGGCGCGGAAGAAGCCCATCCCGCGGTAGTACGCCGTCAGCTTCTCAACGTCTTCGTCCACCTTCTTTCGATCCAACTCGCCGCCGAAAAGCCACAGGAACGGCCGGCTCGTGCCAATTTGCTGCCGCAACCGATCCTCGCTGACGATCGTGTTGCCGACAAACCGAGTGGACAGCACCCGCTGCTTGATCCCCTCGTTGAACAGGAAGACCACCCGGCGGTCCTCCGGCTTGTTGCCTTCAAGGATCGTAACGCGAGCACTCGAAAAACCGCGTTTGTGATAAAACTCCTCGAGTTCGCTGCGCGCCTGCTCGACCGCGTAGGGGTTCGCAGCGTCTCCCGCCTTGATGCCCGCCTCTTTCTGCAAAACCTTCTTGCGGATTTCCTGACAGCCAACGAAGAGAACCTCGTGCAACAAGGGGCGTTCGGCAAGATCGAAGATCACCACCCGGCCGCCGTTGACCTGCTGCCAGTACGTCTTGATATCGACGAACATGCCCGTCTTGTCCAGACGGCGCACGTCCTCTTGGATCAGCTCCAGGTCGAATGGCCTTCCAGCCCGGGTCTTCACGTGCGGCAATATCTTGCTCAACGGCAGCGTCTTGGCGCCGACAAACTTCACGTCGACGACCATCTCCTGAGGGCTGCCAGCATCCGACGCTGCCGGGCCCGGCACAATCGGCTCCGATCCCGGCGGGACTCTCTGGTCGCCAGCAACCGGCGCTGGCGCCTGCGGTGCCGGTGCGGCGCCCGGCGGCATCACGCCCGCCGGCTCCGGCCGCATCTGCGCGGATGCCCACGACGCCGCGCCGCCAATCATCGCCGCCAGGAGCAGATGCCTGACGCAGTGCACGACGGGGCGGCCCATGGGGGTTCGCAGCTCGGCCATCCAGTGTGGACCTTTCCGTCTTCGTGCTAGATCAGAGACGCGGAACTCGACGAGCCGTCACTTCTGCCATGGAGCATCGCCTCGACTAAATCATTGGCGTCCACGGCGCGCCCAACGGCGATCTCCCGGCATAATGAGGCTGCGTAGAAATACCCAAACCGGTTCCCCAAGACAAGGTGAATTGGCGGCATTTTGCTGTGAAACTTTGCCGATTAGAGGGGTTAGCTGGAGTTTTCCGTTTCGGCGGTCGATAAAGGGTGCACCATGGACCGGCGGCGCGTCACCGTTGCAACCCAGAGACCGTCCACGATTGGTCTTGACACTAGTCGTTACGCCATCTACACTTGGAGCAGCGAACGAGCCTATGGCGACCCTTCTCAAAGGGAGAACTGAGTCGTGACCAAGAAAGAGATCGTACGAACGATTTCCGAGGAAATCGGCCTGACCCAGTTGCAAACCAAGGAGATCGTGCAGAAAACCTTTGACGCCATCGTCGAGGCGCTGGTCGAAGAGCGAAGGATCGAACTCCGCAATTTCGGCGTCTTCGAGGTCAAGCGGCGGGCGCCCCGCAAAGCCCGCAACCCACGCACCGGCGACAAAGTCTTCGTGCCCGAAAAGTACGTCGTCACGTTTAAGCCCGGCAAGGAAATGGAGCAGCGAGTCAAGGAGTTGGAACGCCAAGTAGCTGCCGCCAAGGCCCGCGGAAACGCCGCCGTCGAGGAGCCGCCCGAGCTGGAGTCCGAACCGCTAGGTACCGCGACCAGCTATGGCGGCAACCTGCCGCAAGGCTAGTCATCCTTATCTCATCAAAACGGAACTAATTGTTAGATTGCAGAGTCGCGACGGTCGTCGCGCTTTGTGCTGCGGTCGCCACCCCTTCAGTGCGGCCGTCAATCAAGCTTTTCGCGAAAAGCAGCATCAACTCACGGAGGAGTATGCGATGCGCAGTTTGCTGTTGACGTTGTTGGGCGCCCTTCTGGTGGCAACCACCGCCGGATGCATCATTCCCGCCTATTCCGGCGATCCCGTTCGCCGCACGCAGGAATTGATGTTCACGTCCGAAAATCTCCGTCTGTTTCTCGACGATTGGGAACGGCTCTGGATGCTGGACCAGCCCAGCCATTTGACGCCCTACCGCACCCACGGCGGCATCATCTAAAAACCGTCACGGATACTCGCAAGAATTCGCGGCCTCCGCTTGACCCGGACGCCCTTGCGACCGTGATGCCGTAGCCACACGGGCCAGATGCCCGCGCTACCGGGGCGCGCAGCGCCGTCCCTCACCGGTCGCTGCCACCGTGCGCAGATTGACACTCGGTGGGCACAGTCACTACACTGGTCATTCTGTCCACAAAAGCGGAATGTTCCATGGCCGTCAGTCCCACCGATGTTCGCCTCAACGTTTCCCTGGGTCGTCTGAAGATGGCGAACCCCATCGCGGTTGCGTCGGGCACATTCGGGTATGCTCGCGAGATGGCCGGCTTCGTCGATTTTTCCCGCCTCGGCGCGATCCTGCCCAAAACGATTACACAGCAACCTCGCGCCGGCAACCCGCCGCCCAGAACCGTCGAGACTACCGGTGGGCTTCTAAACTCCATTGGGCTCGACAACGATGGCATCGAAGCCTTCCTCGAGCGGCAGCTTCCCTACTTGGCCTCCCTCGGAACGGCCGTAATCGTCAGTATCGCCGGAAAGAGCTGCGAGGAGTTCGTCGCTATGGCCTCGCGGCTCGACGGAATCTCCAGTATTGCCGCCCTCGAGCTGAACGTCTCCTGCCCTAACGTCAGCGGCGGTGTCGACTTCGGCGCCAACGCGTCGCTCTGTGAAAAAGTCGTTTCCGGCGTTCGCGGCGCATGCTCGCATCCTGTCCTTGCCAAGCTAACGCCGAACGTTAGGGACGTGACCGAGATCGCCCGCGCAGCCGAGGCCGGCGGCGCCGACGCGCTTTCGCTGGTAAACACCTGCCTGGGCATGGCCGTCGATTGGCGTCGCCGCCGTCCGATCCTCGGCAACGTGATGGGCGGCCTCAGCGGGCCCGCCATTAAGCCAATCGCCCTGCGAATCGTGCATCAGGTCGCCCAAGCCGTCAAGATCCCGCTCATGGGCATTGGCGGCATCGCCACCATCGACGACGTCATGGAGTTCCTCGTGACCGGCGCAACGGCCGTGCAGATCGGGACCGCCAATTTCTACAACCCCGCGGTCTCAACGCAACTTGTTGACGCCCTGCCGGCGGCGCTGGCCGAACTCGGTGCCCAGAGCGTCGGCGAGGTGGTGGGCTCCCTCCACAAGGCAGCCTGACCGCCAGTATCCCGAACACAAATTCGATTGAATATTCCACCCGGGTTCCGGGTTTCTCATTCTCTCTTACTTCAACCATTGCCGCTTCCATGCGAGTTCTTTCAGGCATCCAGCCTACCGGCCGATTTCATTGGGGCAACTATTTCGGCGCCATCCGCCAGTACATCGACCTCCAGGGCGAGCCCGAAAATGCCTTCTACTTTCTCGCCAACCTACACGCGCTGACGACCGTCCGCGACGCCGACGTCCTCCGGCAAAACACCATGGACGCCGCGATCGACTTGCTGGCGCTGGGCCTCGATCCCAATCGCGCAACCCTCTTCGTCCAGTCCGACGTGCCCGAGGTCTCCGAGCTTTGCTGGCTGCTGATGACTGGCACGCCCATGGGACTGCTGGAACGATGCCACGCCTACAAGGACAAAAAAGCCAAGGGGCTGTCCGCCGATGCTGGCCTATTCGCCTATCCTGTGCTCATGGCAGCCGACATCCTCATGTATGACTCCGACATCGTCCCCGTCGGTGAGGATCAGGTCCAGCACATCGAGGTCTGTCGCGATCTCGCAGCCAGTTTCAACCATCGCTTCGGCGAGACGTTCGTGATGCCAAAGGCGAAGGTGCTCGATTCATCGGCTCGCGTCGCCGGCACGGACGGCGAAAAGATGTCCAAGAGCTACGGCAACGTCCTCGAAGTCCTCGAAGACCCGAAGCCCTTGCGAAAGAAGATCATGCGGATCGTGACCGACTCGAGGCCGATGGACCAGCCTAAAGAACCGGGCACCGACCATCTTTTCCAGCTGTTCTCTCTGTTCGCCAACGACGCCCAGCGGGACGAGATGGCAGCCATGTACCGCCGCGGCGGCTTTGGCTACGGGGAGGTAAAGAAGGCCCTGGCGGATCTCGCCGTCGACCACTTCGCCGAAGCCCGGCAGCGACGTCAAGAACTCCAGGCGCAGCCCGACCGGGTCCGCGAAATCCTCCGCGATGGCGCCGCTGTTGCCCGTCGCAAGGCGACCGATGTTCTACGCCGGGCACAGCACGCTTGCGGCGTAAAATAGCACCGCGATCTCGACCATCGCCGCACCCGTGCGCTCCGCCGAAGCGGCAATGGCGTGCATAAAAAAAACGGGGGCGACAGCCAACGCTGTCGCCCCCTAATCGTCTCTAGTCCAGTCTAGTTAAGCCGCCGACTCGCACGAGCCAGCTAAGCCCGAACTACTTCTCGGTTCTAGTCGTCGACGAGTTGTCGGCCATGCTGCCCATGAGGGAAAACAGGACCGGGTCAGTCGAGTCGTTCACGAAGCTCACAGAGCCATCCGCCATGCAGAAGTTCGCACCACCGGCGTGCTCACTTCCCGGCGAGCCATAGTAGCTGTTGTTCATCAGCTTGCCACCGCTGCTAGCCGTGGAGAGCGACGTTGAACTGTTGGCAATGATCATTTGGCCGGTGCCAAACAGCGTAGCAACGCCACCGACAGCCCAACCGTCACTGCTGGGCGGCGTGGTGCTGGTAACTCTCTGCATTTCGCCAGCCGCGATCGTGTTCGACAGACCGTCACGGATTGCGCCAAACGTGGTGCTATTATTCGTGTTACCGAAAATGCCCCCCATGTTGGCAGCGGTACAGGTCTGAGGAAGCGTGGTGTTGGTGGCAAACGACAGATCGTACGTCGTTCCCGTGGCAGCACTGGCGTCGATGAAGCAGGCGAACCCGGAGCTGCCTGCCGACGAACTGAAGCACAAGTTGCGGCCAGCGCATCCGCCGTAATCCGTCCCGCCGCCCGTCCAAGCCGTCGTAGGCGTCAAGTTGGTGTCCACGCCCGGGCGGATTGCACTGCGGCGCGTTGGGCAATAAAAGTACTTGATGTCGACGTTCGCCAACGCCAAGTTGTTGACAATCCCCGGCGTTGGGACCACAACGGAACCGCTGCTCAGGCTGTACGACCAATTCCACGCCTTGCCGATGTTGTCACCTTCGATGTACGGAAGAACCCGCAACATCCAGCTGGTACCTTGGTATCCCGTGGTGCTCGTGGCCGCGTTGGGACCGGTAGACTGCTTCACCTCACCCACGGTGTCCCAGCCCGTGCCAGGCATGGTCGGCTGCGACGGCGGAGCAATGCCGCCCTGCATAACCACCGGCGGCGGGAAAACCTTGTTCGCCTGGCCGTAGTTGTGGAGCGCCAACCCGATCTGCTTGAGATTGTTGGTGCACTGCATTCTTCGCGCGGCTTCACGAGCCGCTTGCACCGCCGGAAGCAGCAGTGCGATGAGGATACCGATGATGGTGATGACGACAAGCAACTCCACTAATGTGAACGCTTTTCGCACGCCTCGTCTTGGAAACATCGATTCTCTCCTCCAATAGTTCCCGGACATTATGAGACGATGATACCGCCAACCGTTGGCAGCTCGATAGCCCCTATTATCTTCTTTACACCCAAAATTGCAATAGGATGGCGATTCTCCTTAGCCAACCCGCCTTTCTTCCCAACACACCACCCAAGCGTGCCGTCCACTACGCGTCTCGGGACCACTTTGGCCACCCAAGAACCGGTCGCAGCATTCCGAGGATCCGTTGGTCAGGCTTTCTTCTCGTCGACCTTCCGTCTAGCATGGTAGTATGCGAAATGGCAGTAACCGTCAGCCGCCGGTTCAGTGCGAGCACCCAACTGTCGGGTGGTGGATCGCTTGGGCGGCACTGCTGGCCGCGCCCGCCATCGGCCTAGTTTGGGCACGCATCGGCCACGTAGTCCAATCCTACTTCGCCCCAGCCATCATCTTTCCGCTTTTGCTAGGCGCTTTCGCCGGCCTAACGGTGATCGGCCTCGTGCGGCTCCTTCGCATTGGTCATCGAACCACGATCCTAGCAGCCGCACTGTTAGCCGCCATCGTGGCCGCCACGGGCCAGCATTACTTCAGCTATCTGGCCCAATACTCCTGGCGACCAGCAGCCTCATTAGCGCACGATTTCCCCCTGACCGACGTTGCGCCAGGCTTCAACCGCTATCTCTCTCGCCAGGCAGAGATCGGTCGACCGTTGCCCGGTGGCTATTTGGCCAGAGGCTGGGTCGCTTGGCTCACCTGGTCAATCGACGCCTTGCTAGTTGCTGCCGGAGCGCTGATCGTCACGCTTCTCGCGCTGCGCGTACCCTACTGCAACCGGTGCGGCCAGTGGTATCGAACCATCCGCAATGGCAAAATTGACCTGGTAACGGCAGCCCGACTAGCAACGTTGCTCGACGTTGAG
>JAJFUI010000095.1 GCA_021372555.1 Planctomycetaceae bacterium
CCCAACGGCGCGAAGGTGTCGAACGTCTTGCCCCGGCACCATTGCCCGCCGCCCCAGCGGTTCTGCCAGTCGCGAGCGCTGACATCGTTGCCGCAGGTGTAGCCAAGGACATAATCCAGAGCGCGCTGGCGCGGAACGTTCTTGCAGGTTCGCCCAATAACCACCGCCAGCTCGCATTCATAATCGACTTGCTCACTTCGCAGGCGTCCGGGCAGCAGGATCGGATCGCCGGGATTCTGCACCGCGCCGGTGTTCTTCATGAACAACACCGGGAACTCCGGCAGCTTGCGTCCGCCCTCGGCGGCGTGCCGGCGATAGTTCAGCCCGATGCACATGATGTTGGACGGCGCGATGGGCGCCAACAGCTTGGCGACGGTCGCCGGTCGGCTCGTCACCGAATACTGGCCGAAAATGTCGCCGTCGAGCTCCAGCGACGTGCCATCCGGCTGGAGCGACGCATAGCGAACTTCGCGGTCGGAATTCAGATAGCGGATTATTTTCATGGGATGCTCGTGTAGTGAAGGTTGCTCAAAACTCGCGGGCGTAGCCGGCCGTCCAACCGCCGTCGACCGTCAGAATGTGGCCGTGCGTGTAGCTGTTCTCCGGGGCGGCCAGAAACAGAACCGCGACGGCGATCTCGTCGGTGGTCCCGGGGCGTCCGAGCGGAATGTGGTCAATCAGTCGCCGCGCCGAGTCCTTGAACGTGCCGTCGTCGCCGTAGAATAGCTGTTTGGTGATTTCCGTGATGACGGACCCCGGAGCGACGCCATTGACCAAAATGCCGTGAGGCCCAAGTTCCAAGGCCATCGCCTTGGTCAGGTTCACCACTCCCGCCTTCGCCGCGGCAAAAGCACATTGCAGCCTGAGCGGCACAAGGCCGACGATCGAAGCGATGTTGATGATGCGTCCCGATTGCTGCGTTCGCATGATCTGGGCTGCCGCTTGGCTCACCTGGTACAGGCCAGTCAGATCGACAGCCAGAATGCGGTCCCATTCCTCTCGCGGAAACTGGTCGATCGTCACGCGATGCTTGAGCGTGTTGACGCCCGCATTGTTGACGAGGATGTCGAGCCGTCCGAACTCGGCGAGTGTGCGTTGCATCGCGGCGTCGATCTCCGCGCGACTCGTGATGTCCATTCGCGCGGCCAAGCAGCCCGGGGAATTGGCGGCCGCCGGGCCGGCGTCGGCGCAATCGGCATAGACCACCCGCGAACCGTTCGCGGCCAGGGTGTCGGCGATTGCCCGACCGATGCCCCGCGCGGCGCCGGTGACCAGACTCACTTTTCCCGACAGATCTACTTTCATGGCGTGTGAACCTTATTCCGACGGAACCAAGAAGCGTTCGCCAGGGCGGAGCAGGAGCGTCGTCACCTCGGGGCAGAAGCATCGGCAAGCGTGGACGAATCCAGCAGGATCGGCCGCGCCGTGCTCCGCGAATGTCCAATAGTGGCACGGGACGGCGAATCGCGGCTTCGCGGCCTGGGTCAACATCGCGGCGTCGATGTGCCCCATGTTGCCGAACGCGCCGTTGATGCATGGCAGCAACACGTCCGGCTGCACGTCGTAGAGCGGCCGCAGCAACTGCGGGCGGAAGGCGGTGTCGCCGGTACAGGCGATGCGAATGCCGTCGAACTCCAACACCAAGCTCAAGGCCGTATCGGACAGATCGCCGTGGTCTGCCTTTGCCGTACGGATCACGACGCCGTCGACTTCGTAGCGCTGGTTCGGCTGCATGACGACAAACGCGTCGCTGCGAACGCCGGCGGCGGAGAGTCCTTCCGCACACCCTTGCGGCGCAGCGAACCGGCACTTCGGGTTGTTCTTCGCGATGATCGGCACGGTGTCGGGATCGAGATGATCGGCGTGCTCGTGCGTCAGCACCAGCAGGTCAGCCCGAACCTCCTCCGCCGCAAGCGGCGGCGCCGACAGACGCTTGAACCCGAACAATCGTTCCGCGGCGTCGGAGAGGTACGGATCGAGATAGACCACTTTCCCGCCGGCCGTCTTGAAAACGAATCCGGCTTGGCCCAACCACCATAGGCCCAGCGTGCCATCCGGCACTTTGGCGTCGACGAGCGAAAGGCTCATATTCCCGCTCCTAACAACTTGCGTGCCACCGCGTCGATTGCCGGGCGCGGACCGCGGAACGCCCAAACCTGTGAGATGTCCTCGCTACGACCCGGATCGGGCAGCTCGCCCAACGCTGGAGCATGATACTCCAGTTCGCAGAAACTGCCAAAATCCGGCTCGTTCACGCGGCACATCTGGAAACCGTACCCGAAGTCCTCGGGATCGTGACGCTGCGTGTCGATGTACGCACCGGATGGGTTTACCGAGAAATTACGAATGACCAGCGACCACTGGTCTCCGCTGCCGTAGACGTACCCAGCCCGTCCGCAGAGCGCGGCCGCCTTCAAGGCGATCTTGTGCGAACCGCTGAAATCGATCTTCACCCGCAACAAGTGGTCTTCCAGAGTGAGGCTCTCAGCGGGCACGTCGCCGAAGCATTTCTGCGGCGTGCTGCGTGAATAGAGCGGCACGAGCATTTCGCCGCCCTGGGGAAGCTGGAGCAAGTTCCAGATGCCGACCGCCGGCGGCTCGGTAATTGCGCCAATCGATTGCAGCGTCGTTCGCTGTGTGTAGCCGGCGTAGCGGACATGCTGGGCGGCCGTTGCCAAGTCTCGCTCGTGACGTATCGGATTCGCGGCCGGTCCGAACCACTTGGTCAAGCGAAGTCTCACGTCCCAATTGGCCCGCGCCAAGTGGAGCGACATTTCCCGCGACAACTGGCGCCCGCCGCCGACGTGCTCGATGGCATAGTCGCTCATGTCGAGCTGCCGCGGTTGCCAATACTTGGCGAACGTGGCGTCGGTAAAAAACGTGTCGACCTCCGGCGCGATCCAAGTCCGGTCGCCCCCGGTGTTGTGCCAGCCCTCGCCGGCAAACAACTCGCCGGCCGTCTCCGCCTTTTGCAGCGCCGGATTTATCCACAGGAAGTTCGCCTCATCTCCGCTGGCAAACAGTCCCAGCACGCGTGCTCCGTACGGAAGCAGTAACAACCGAGTGCCATCCATCATGGCCAACGGCTCTGCGGTTTTTCCTGCTGCCCGAAGCGTTTTGGCGAGGGTCGCGAACATGAGCAACACCTTTCGTCTAGCGGAGCGGACCTGGGAGGATTCAGTTAACCACGTTCGGAATTCGTTGGCCGCACAGTGCCTTGCGGCAGGCGATCGAACCCTTAATTCGCATGTCCATCAAGCCTTCCTCGCTGTAGAAGGCCAAATGAGGATTGATGATCAGCCGATGATGCGCCGGGTGGCTGGGGTCGCGCCAGGCCGCGATTAGCGGGTGATCGGCCGACGGCGGCTCCTGCTCCAGCACGTCAATGCCCGCTCCCGCCAATTGCCCCGAGGCAATGGCCTCCGGCAGCGCGGCGGTGTCAACGATCGCGCCTCGCGCCGTGTTAATCAGGTACGCGCCCCTGGGCAGCGTGGCAATCGTCTCTCGGCTGACCAGATGATGCGTCTCCTCGGTCAGTGGGCAGTGCAGGCTCAATACCTGGCTTTGCGCGAACAGTTCGGCCGCATCATCCACCCGACGAATGCCGAGGGCTTTATCGTAGCCGCTGGGTTTGTAGGGATCATAGAAGACGACGTCCATGCCCAGTGCTCGGGCGCGCACGGCCGCCGCCGAGCCAATCCGTCCCAAACCGACGATCCCGAACACTCGGCCCCGCAAGCGATGCAACGGCACCACCTGCGTGTACATCCACGGCCCCACGCCGGCGCGCAGCAGCGTGTTAAGCCGGGCGATTCCGCGCGTCAGCGACA